>DXFS01000068.1 GCA_019114345.1 Candidatus Agathobaculum pullistercoris
ATAGCTGCCGTTGCCGCCGATCATGCCGTCCAGGCCGATATCCCACAGATACGGATAGACCTCCGCGCGGCTGCGTCCGGTGCAAATGTACACCCGGTGTCCGTTCGCACGCGCCTGCTGCACGGCACGTACTGCGGAATCCGGCAAATTCCCCTCGTAGTCCACCAGCGTGCCGTCCACATCCAGAAAAATGATTTTTCTTCCCATCGTTTCCTCCATAGCAGGACGGCGGACCGTTTTCCGGTCCGCCGCGCTTTTCTTACAGGTTCGCCTGGAAGAACGCCTGCATCGCTTCGGCGGCGGCGTCCTCGTCCGCGCCCTCGACGGTCACGGTGAGCGTATCGCCGCACTTGACGCCAAGGCCCATCACACTCATCATGCGGGTCGCGTCCGCGGACTTGTCGCCCTTGCGCACCATGATCTTGCTCTCATGCTGCTTGGCTTCCTTGACCAGCAGGCCTGCCGGACGGGCGTGGATGCCCACCGGATCTGTGATCACATATTCAAACTGCTTCATTGTGCTGCTCCTTTCTTGATCAATCCAGGTCTTCACCGTTGGTGGCGATCACCTTTTGATACCAGTAGAACGACTTTTTCTTCAGGCGGGCGAAATCGCCGGTACCGTCGTCGTAGCGGCGGACGTAGATCATGCCATAACGCTTGGCGTACTCGCCGGTCGAGGCCGAAACCAGGTCGATGCATCCCCACGGGGTGTAGCCCATCAGGTCGACGCCGTCCTTTACCGCTTCCTTCATCTGCTCGATGTGCTGGCGCAGATAGTCGATGCGGTAATCGTCGTTGATCGAGCCGTCCGCCTCGATTTCATCCTTGGCGCCGAGCCCGTTTTCGACCACCATCAGCGGCAGGCCATAGCGGTCGTACAGGTCGTTCAGGGCATAGCGCAAGCCCTTGGGGTCGATCTGCCAGCCCCAGTCGGAGGCGGGCAGATTCGGGTTGGGCACGCCGCCGAGGATATTGCCTTCGCCGCCCTTCATGTCCTTTGCCGTCTGGCAGGAGGACATGTAATAAGAGAATGTGATAAAGTCCACGGTGCCGTTTTTGAGGATTCCGTCATCCTCGGGCTTGGTTTCGAGCGTAACACCCAGCTCTTCCAGCATGCGCTTTGCAAAGGCCGGATATGCGCCGCGCGCCTGCACATCCGTGCAGTAGTAGTTGTAACGGCGGTTATACTGCTGGCAGGCGAGCACATCATCCGGATCGCAGGTGAGCGGATAGCTGGCCGAATAGATCATCATATTGCCCACGCGGTAATTCGGATCGATCTCGTGCGCCATCTTGACCGCCAGCGCGCTCGCCACCAGCATATGGTGCAGGCCCTGATAGCGCTGCTGCGGGATGTCCGGCTGCTTCATGAACTCAGTTGGATGCTCGAGATCGTTCAGGATACCCTGGTTGAGCAGCGCGCCCATGGGCTCGGAGGCGCTGTTAATCTCGTTAAAGGTCAGCCAGTATTTGACCTTGCCCTTGTAGCGGGTGAAGATCGCGCGGCAGTAGTTCAGGAAGTAATCGATCATATCGCGGCTGACCCATGCGTTGCATTTTTTGGTCAGACCGAACGGCACTTCATAGTGCGAGATCGTAATGAGCGGCTCGATGCCGTATTTCAGGCACTCGTCGATGACTTCCTCGTAATGGCGCAAACCCGCCTCATTCGGCTCGGTTTCGTCGCCGTTCGGGAAGATGCGCGTCCACGCGATCGAAAAGCGGTAGCACTTAAAGCCCATCTCCGCGAACAGCGCAATGTCCTCGCGGAAGCGGTCATAGTGCTGGATCGCTTCGTGGCTGGGATAGAACGTGCCCTCCTCCAGCACTGGGGTAATGCGCTTGCTCTGCCCGAACTTGCCGCCCGTGCAGATATCGGCAACCGAAACGCCCTTGCCGTCACGGTCCCACGCACCCTCGCACTGGTTGGCGGCGGTTGCGCCGCTCCACAGGAAATTCTCGGGAAGTACCATATATTTTATCCTCCAATCACGATTTTATTGCCTTCAATGGTGATGCCGCCGACATCCTCTGCATTGGTGACGATAACCGGAGTCTGCGTCTCGCAGCCTGAAGCTTTGATCGCGTCGATGTCAAATTCAAGCAGCAGGTCGCCCTTCTTGAACTTGTCGCCGGTCTTAATATGCGCGGTGAACGGCGCGCCATTCAGCCCGACGGTTTCCAGGCCGACATGGATGAGCAGCTCGATGCCGCTGTCCGACAGCAGACCCATGGCATGCAGCGTGTCGAACAGGTTCTCGCACGTGCCGTCAAACGGCGCGTAGACCTTGCCCTCGGACGGGACGATGGCATAGCCCTCGCCCAATACGCCGGAGGCGAATGTCTGATCCTTGACCTCGGTCAGCGGGATGACCTCGCCCGGAATCGGGGCTTCGATCTCAATCTTGCGGGTCAGAGCGGGCACTGGGGCGGCTTCCGAAACGGCAGGAGCCGCAGCCATCTCGGCCGCCGGTTCCTCAGCCGCTTCGCGTGCCGGGGTCAGGATAAACGACAGGATGAAGGACAGGACAAAGACCACCGCAAAGATGATGCAGGCAAACATAAAGTTGCTGCCGCCGTCCGGTGCGATAAACTGCACGATTGCAGTCAGGCAGGGCGTGGCAAACGCATAAGCCCTCAGGTTGACAAAACCGGAAATCAGGCCGCCGACCGCACCCGCGATGCAGGCTGCAATCATCGGCTTTTTCAGGCGCAGAGTAACGCCGTACATAGCAGGCTCAGTTACACCCGCAAGCAGTGCGGAAATGCCGGCCGGGATCGCCATTTGGCGCATATCCGGATCCCTGGTCTTGAATGCAACGCCGAAGGTTGCGCCCGCCTGCGCCGTATTGCTGGACAGCATGGCAACCGTCAGCAGAACATCATAGCCCGGATCAGCCAGCGCCAGCAGACAGGCCGGAACGAACGCCCAGTGCATACCGGTCATAACAATGAACGGCATCGTGCCTGCGAACAACAGCATGGCAAGCCACGGGGCAAAGCCGTAAATCGTGTTGATGACGAGCTGCAGTACATTGCCAATCATCAGGCCAAGCAGCGCGAGCAGACACAGCGTGATCGGTGCAGTGATGACAACGATCAGCAGGGGCTTTAAGAAGTTTTTCGACCACTGCGGCGTAAAGCGGTCTACCAGGATCTCAACATATTTGAGCAGCAGGGTGGACAGCATCGCCGGAATAATGGACGACGAATAGCTGCCGTGCATGACCGGGATCACACCGAACAGATAGGTCGGCGTGTCGCCGCTCAACAGTGTGATCAGGTCCGGATAGAGCAGCATACCGGCGATCATCACAGCCAGATAGGTATGGCAGTTCAGCTTACGGGACGCAGAGACCGCAACCATCACGGGCAGGAAGTAGAAGGGCGCGTCGCCCAGCGCGTTCATCAGGATATAGGTATCGCTGGTATCCGACATCCAGCCGAGCAGCGTCGGCCCGAAGATGACCAGCAGAACCTTGATCAGGCCGCCTGCAATGATGGCAAAGAACAGCGGCGCCATGCAGGCGGAAATAAACTCGATCACCGCCGAAACCGGATTGACCTTTTTCTTCGATGCGCCCCCGCCCTGCGCGTCTGCCTCTGAAACGCCCAGCGCGGTCAGTTCTTTGTATACATTACCGACTGAATTGCCGATAATGACCTGATACTGGCCACCCGCGACATTGACGCCAACGACCCCTTTGATTTTGGTGATTCCGTTTTTCTCCGGTATGCTCTGATCCTTCAGCACAAAGCGCAGCCGCGTCATGCAGTGCGTGACCGAAGAGACGTTTTCCCTGCCGCCGACCGCGGCCAGAACCTGTTCGGCGATTTGCTTGTTATCCGCTATTGGTAAATTACCTCCTTAATATTTCTCTTCTATCAGTATCCCCCGCGCCGGGCGCGCTTCCGTCATCGAGGCTTCACAGCAATAAAAAAACCTCCCGCAGACAAGGCACGGCAAGCAAAGCCGCGCCTGCTGCGGAAGGTAATGCTCAGAATATGATTACAACCCTTCCCGCGTGCATATCCGGTTGATATGCAGCAGCAAATATAGCTTTTCTTCCTCGCAAAGCGAGCATCCCCACTTATCGTGGAAATATTCCCCGATCAGCTCGACGCACCGGGCAATTTGGGGACGTTCCTCCCCAAGCGAGCAGTACATATCGCTGATGTTGGAATCAAGCACGCTGCCCGTGCCCAGTCTCTGCAGCAAATACATCAAATGGGAGGAATAGCGTGCAAAATTAAAGGAGCTTCGGTTGATGACAATCCCCATTTCATCTTCTATCAGACTTACTGTATCTTCCAGCACATCATCGTACCGCTGCTGCCATTGGGCATTAACGTCTCGCCGGGTTTTGACATTATATCGGGCATTGACAAAGTGTATGGCAATACCGGACGCCTCATTCTGATTTAACTGGATGGCGAAGCGCCGTTCGATCTGCTTGAGCGCATATCGTCCGAGCTTGCCTTCCTGTGGGTACTGCTGCTCCACCTC
>DXFS01000069.1 GCA_019114345.1 Candidatus Agathobaculum pullistercoris
TTTTTGAGGTCGCTTGTGATATAATCATTGAAAAAGACCGATTGGGAGGCTCTCATGGTACATTTGGGAAACGACTGGGACGATATCCTCGCCGACGAATTTGAGCAGGAATATTACAAGCGCATCCGCTACTGGCTCAAAAAGGAATACGCCGAGCAGACGATCTATCCCCCGATGAACGATATTTTCAATGCGCTCAAGTACACCGCCTATGCGGACGTCAAGGCGGTCATTTTAGGTCAGGACCCCTATCATGGCCCCGGCCAGGCACACGGGCTCTGTTTTTCTGTGCAGCCCGGCGTGCAGCCGCCCCCGAGCCTGCAGAACATTTTCAGGGAACTGCATGACGACCTCGGCATCCAGCCGCCCAGGGACGGCACATTGACAAAATGGGCTGCGCGCGGCGTACTGCTGCTCAACACTACCCTGACCGTGCGGCGCGGGCAGGCCAACAGCCACAGGAATATTGGCTGGACGACCTTCACCGACCACGTCATCCAAAAGCTCAACGCGCACGAGCGCCCTATTGTGTTTCTGCTCTGGGGCGGAAACGCACGCAGCAAGAAAAGCCTGATCACTGCGCCGCAGCACCTGGTGCTCGAGTGCGCGCACCCGTCGCCTCTGTCGGCATTCAACGGCTTTTTCGGCTGCAAACATTTTTCCAGATGCAACGCATTTCTGGAAAGCAACGGCATTGAGCCGATCGACTGGGATCTGAATCACGAATAAATGCATGAGCAAAGCGGGAGGTTGTCCGACGGACAGCCTCCCGCTTTGTGTTTTGCCTATGACTGTGATTTTTCGAGCAGTTCCATGAACTCCTCTCCCGTAATGGTTTCCTTTTCCAACAAATAGTGCGCCAGCCGATGCAGGGCTTCCATATTTTCCTGCAGGATACCGATCGCCTTTTCGTGTGCGGTCTTTACCGTCTGCACGACCTCCTCGTCGATCTTTGCAGCAGTCTCCGCCGAGCAGGCCAGAGAGGCATCACCGCCAAGATACTGGTTCTGCACGGTCTCGAGCGCCACCATGTCGAAGCTGCGGCTCATGCCGTAGCGTGTGATCATGGCGCGGGCGAGCTTGGTAGCCTGTTCGATGTCGTTGGATGCGCCGGTCGTGACCGAACCAAAGATCAATTCCTCTGCCGCGCGTCCTTCGGTCAGGGTCGCAACCTTGTTGGCCAGCTCTTCCTTGCTCATCAGATAGTGCTCGCCCTCATCCACCTGCATGGTGTAGCCCAGCGCGCCCGAGGTGCGCGGCACAATGGTGATCTTGGTGACCGGAGCGGAATTACTCTGCTTGGCGGCGACCAGCGCATGGCCGATCTCGTGGTAGGCAACGATCTCCTTCTCTCTTGCGCTGAGCACGGCGTTTTTGCGCTGCGCACCCGCGATGACCGTCTCTACGCTCTCCTCCAGATCCGCCTGCTCGACCGCCCTGCGTCCCATGCGCACGGCACGCAGCGCCGCCTCGTTGATAATATTCGCAAGATCCGCCCCCGATGCACCCGAGGTCGCACGCGCGATCGAATTAAAATCAATATGACCGGACATGATGACGTCTTTGGCATGCACCTTGAGGATCGCGATGCGTCCCTGCAGGTCGGGCAGCTGCACCGGGATGCGCCGGTCAAACCGGCCCGGGCGCAGCAGCGCCGGGTCGAGCGATTCCGGCCGGTTGGTGGCTGCAAGGATGACGACGCCCTTGGTGCCGTCAAATCCATCCATTTCGGTCAGCAGCTGGTTAAGCGTCTGTTCACGCTCGTCATTGCCGCCCAGGCCGCCGCCGTCACGTTTTTTGCCAATCGTATCAATCTCGTCGATGAACACAATGCAGGGCGCCTTTTCACTCGCCTGCTTGAACAGGTCGCGCACCTTGGCCGCGCCCATACCGACGAACATCTCCACGAACTCCGAGCCGGAGATCGAGAAGAACGGCACGTGCGCCTCACCTGCGACCGCCTTGGCGAGCAGCGTTTTGCCGGTGCCCGGAGGGCCGACGAGCAGCGCGCCCTTTGGCAGCTTTGCGCCGATGCCTGCATATTTGCCGGGGTTGTGCAGGAAGTCCACGATTTCGGTCAGGGCCTCCTTGGCCTCGTCCTGTCCGGCAACGTCCGCAAAGGTCTTGCCGGTCTCAGTCTCCGCATAGATCTTTGCGCCCGACTTGCCGAAGCTCATGGCGTTGCCGCCCATGCTCTTCATCATCTTTTTACTCATCCACTGGCCGAAGGCAATGATAATGATGATTGGGAGTGCATAACTGACCAGGATGGTGAGCAGCGGCGAAGTCTGCGTCGGGATCTCCGCTGCAAACTTGACATCCGCATCATCCAGGCGCTCATAGAGGTCCGGATCCGGAAAAATGCCGGTTTTATAGACTGCCGTATTGCCGTCCTCATCCGTTGCCTCAAATACGATCTGGCTCTCCGTCTGGTCATAGGCCACAGTTTGCACTCTGCCTTCGTCAAGCATCGTCGTAAACTCATCATAGCCTACCTCAGTCACTCTGCGCTGCATCAGCGCAGGGAAAAACAGCCAGTTCAGCAGCATCAGGATGAGCAAGGTCACTGCATAATAAAAAATCAGCGGCCTTTTCGGATTCTTTTGATTTTTTCCTGTGTCTACCATTTGGTTATTTCACCATTCCTTCCATGGAATCATACAGTGTATCCAGATTACGCTGCATCTTACACATGATCCGGTGCGCAGTCTGCAATTCTTCATCCGTAACGTTTTCCCGCAGCTTTTGGGCTACGCGGACACTGGTCTGCTTAAGGCGCTCTGCAACCTCAATACCTTCCCCACACAAACGGAGATGGACGACGCGGCGGTCGTTTTCATCCCGCTCACTCTCCAGAAAACCGCGGCGGTGCAGGCCGTCCACACTGCGCGCTACCAGCGCCTTGGAAATCCCGCGTGCAGCAGCAATGTCGGTCGCCGTATCCTGCTGCGGCGCATGCCGGCTCAGGAACAGCAGCACCACAGTTTCGTTCGGGGTCAGCCCACAGTCGCTCGCCGCTCCCCGCACACAGCTTCGGTACAGCTTCTCCAGTCTGAGTGCGTTCATGAAAAACGTTTCTTCCCACAGATCCATCCATACTCCCTCCCTATCGTTCACTTGTTAACTTCATCATAGCGATAATTTGTTTTTGTGTCAACCGTTCATTTGTGAACAATTTGCAAATTTCATCTCTGCAAAAAAGCCCCCGGAACCAGAGTTCCGGGGGCACGCACGGTCGGAAACACACAGGGACAGGTGGCCTGATATTATTTCATACTGCCTCTTGTCCCCCAATTGGCAAACTCACTGTAAGTCAGATAGATCGCATCCTCCGGCAGCTCGGTTACCCGTTCCACTGCCTGGAACGCCGCCTCCGTGAACGCCCTCTTATTCACGAACTCGGTCGTACCAAAGCAACGGACATCCAGAAACGCCAGTTCGCGCTTTTCTCCTGCCAGATACATGGCGTGACAGTCCGAGATATCCACCATCAGAGCAGCCTCGGTTTTACCGGGGATCACGCGGATCTTTTCCCCCAGTTCCGCTTTAAGCGCATCCTTTTGTGCATCAGACAGTCTTTTCGATGTTGAAATACCAATATAAGGCATTGCTGCACCTCTTTTCAGTTTTTACCCATTATAACATCCGCCGCCGCGCGGGGCAACCTGCGAATTTATAAACGCATTGTTAATTTTGCTCAAAAAATCTCCACATTGCAGCAATTTTGTGGTATGATATTTGCAGTAAAATTTGCTTGCCGGACCGAGGTGTATTTTTATGAATATCAAGTGCACACAGAATATTTATAAAAGCGCCAACAGTGTATCCAATGTCACCTATTACATCCTGGTGCCCGAGGAGGTGGAGATACGCGGCATTGTGCAGATCTCCCACGGCATGTGCGAATATTTCTCCCGCTATACTACATTCGCCAAGTACCTGTGCAGTTTGGGGTTCATCGTCTGTGGCAACGACCACATTGGCCATGGGGCCTCCGTATCGCGCCGCTCTGAATTGGGTTTTTTTGCTGCACGCGACGGATGGAAATATTTAGTCGACGATGTCAAGCAACTGACCGATCTCATGCAGCGCCGCTATCCTCAGCTGCCCTATTTCCTGCTGGGGCATTCCATGGGGTCACTGGTCGCGCGCCTGTATTTGACCGATTACGGCGAAAAACTGGCTGGCTGCATCCTGACCGGCACAGTCGGCCCCAATGCCGCAGCGATCAGCGCTGCTCATTTGGCAGATTCGATCGCACGCACGCGCGGTATGACTTATCGCAGCGGCTTTCTTTCGGATCTTGTATTCAAAGGCTATAACCGCAAAATCAAAGATCCACACAGCGTATTTGACTGGCTCAGCCGGGATGAAAGCGTGGTCTCCCTGTACCAGTCGGACGAAAAGTGTAATTTTGTTTTCACTGCCACCGGCTTCCGTGACCTGTTCACGCTGATCGCCAAAGCCAATGCCTCGCATACATTCCGCCACACGCCGCGCGGGCTCCCGCTGCTCTTCCTCGCCGGGGACAAGGACCCGGTCGGGAAATACGGCGAAGGCGTACGCCGGGTGGTAAATCTATACCGTGGCGCAGGGGTAAAAAATATCGAGGTCATCTTTTATAAGGATGCGCGGCATGAGGTGCTCAACGAACTCGGCCGGCTGGATGCCTTTGCGGATATCTCCCGCTGGCTGGAAGCGCAGCTGTCGGCGCTCGAATCACCAGAAGCTAAGCAAGCGGCAAATTAAACCCCGGCTTTCTTGCCAAACGCATTCAATCTGACACAGTAAAACGGACGGCATAAAGCCGTCCGTTTTCTTATGTTCAGCTGCTTATTTGCTCCAAGCCGCCTTTTTTACGCCCTCCGCAAACACCTCGTGGAATCCCTTGACGTTTGTCGCGATGTCGCCGCCAAACACGGCCGAACCGGCAACAATGACGTCCGCGCCGGCCGCGACGATATCCGCCGTGTTGTTCAGCTTGGCGCCGCCGTCGATCTCAAGCTCGCAGTTGTAGCCATGCTTCTGGATCTCTGCGCGCACCGCGCGGATCTTATCCATGCACTCCGGAATAAAGCCCTGGCCGCCGAAGCCCGGCTCGACTGTCATGATCAGCACCATATCGCAGTACGGCAGCAGCGGGAACAGCACGTCCGCCGGGGTTCCCGGCTTGATCGTGCAGGACGCTTTGACGCCCGCCGCCCGGATCTTCTTGAGCTGCTCGAGCGTGTCGCCGTTGGACTCGTAATGCACGGTGATGATGTCCGAACCAGCCTTGATGAAATCGTCCAGATACTGATCCGGGTCGGAAATCATCAGGTGCACGTCCAGCACTTTGTCGGTCGCCTTGCGCAGCGCCTTGACCACCGGCGCGCCGATCGTGATGTTAGGCACAAAATGGCCGTCCATCACGTCGACATGGACATATTCCGCACCCGCGTCGGTCGCGGTTTTGATATCGCGTGCCAGATTTGCAAAATCCGCCGAAAGAATGGACGGGGACAGTTTGATTTCCATATGTACTTCCTCCTGTGACCGCGCGGCCGCGCACGGCATATTTTGATGGTAAGCGGGCTGTGTGCGGCCGCATGCCGCCGCCTGCTTTTTGGAATATGGGGGGCGGCGCGCTGAGCCGCTCCCCTTTTGGATTATTATAGCACAGCCTGCGCCCAAAAGTACAGTACCATCCCGCGCTGAACAGGTATTTTATCCCTGCACCGAAAAACTTTTGACCGATTTGGGACGTTTTACCCTCCCCGATCGTTTCCCATACAAAGGAGGTGGACAGAGATGCATGCAAAAGCAGACACAGATGCGTTGACGGCGCTGTATACACGCAACGTGGACGCCGTCTACCGCATCTGCTATGTATACCTGCGCAGCCGTGCGGATGCAGAGGATGCGGTACAGTCGGTATTTCTACGGTACCTGCAGAAACAGCCTGTGTTCCGCGATGAAAACCACGAGCGGGGCTGGCTGCTGCTGACGGCAAAAAATATCTGCCGGGATATGCTGCGCTCGTGGTGGCGGCGGCATCGGGTCGGGCTGGACGAGCTGCCTGAACCTGCCGTCCCCATGCGGGACGAGGAACCGTCCGAACTGACGGAATCGCTGCTTGCACTGCCGGAAAAATACCGCATCACACTGTACCTGTACTATTGGGAAGGCTATCCGGCAAGGGAAGTGGCCGCGCTGCTCGGCTGCCGGGAAAGCACCGTCCGCACACGGCTCCAGCGGGGCCGGGAAATGCTGAAAAACGATTTGGGAGGGAGCTGCCATGAAACAGGATCTTTTGGACAGGCTTAATCCGACGGCGGAACAGAAGGCGCGGATGCTCTATAACATTCGGGGAGGACATGTGCAGCACAACTGGCTGCACCGCCGCAATCTGGTCAGGCGGCTTGCTGCTTTGCTCTGCGTGGTGCTGGTTGCTGCAACTTCTGCTGCAATCGCAGGCGGAACACCGTTCGGCCTCCAAAGCAGCCGGCGGACGAAAGAAAGCTGGAGTGACTTCGGTCAGACCGCTTCTTATGCAGATAAGTATGTTCCGGGGATGAAATATGTAGAATCCTTCTCCACTGGGTATACCTTTGAAAAAGGCATTGCATATTCCACCGATGTCAAAGATAAGAGCTGGAATACGATCGGCAGCTATACCAGCATATACCTGCATTATATAAACGGCAGTCAAAGCATCAATCTTCATACTGAAACTGACCGTAATTCCACAGAGCCGGCCAGCCATCCGGAATGGTATCGGATCCGCATCATAAACGGCATTCCTGTTTACTATCGGGAATGGCAGACGATATCCCTGCCTTCGGATGCGCAGCCTACGCCGGAAGAAGAGAAGAAATTCAACAGCGGTGAAATCAATATCAACTGGGATGCCCAGTCAACCAGCCGAACCGAATCCACCTACTATTTCATCAAATGGACTGAAAGTGGAATCGATTACCTTCTTTCCACCTATTATCCGGGAGATCTGACCGAAGATGACTTTTTCCAGATGGCAGAAGAAATCATCACTTCCTGAATAGCGCTGTTTTGCGCAAGCGCCCGGCGTTATCGGGCGCTTGGCCCTTTTCGCAAAGGATATACAGAGAATCCCTGCAATTCTGTCTGAATTTGTCGTCCTCACCGATTGATTTATGCCGCTAAAACAGGTAAAATAAATCTATCTTGTAAACAGAAAAAAGGAGAGGACACGATACATGAGCGTCAATCGTTGTTATTCCGAAAAAAAGCCCGGCTTTGACGTAGAGGCGCGCAGCCTGTTTTCCAGCCTGCACGACCTTTTGGAGATCAAAAGCCTGACCCATGTGCGGTACCTGTGCCGCTACGACACCGAGGGCCTTGCCCCTGAGGCTTACGAAAAGGCCAAGGGCATTGTATTTTCCGAGCCCATGGCGGACGTGTGCTATGATGAGGACTTTCCCCGTCCGGCAGGCGCTCATACCGTGCTCGCGGTCGAGCCGCTGCCCGGCCAGTTCGACCAGCGCGCGGACTCCTGCGCGCAGTGCATCCAGCTGCTGACCGGCGGTGAGCGCCCGGCGGTTGCGGCGGCGAAAATCTATGTACTTGAGGGCGACCTGTCCACAGCGGACATGGACAAGATCCGCGGCTACCTGATCAACCCGGTGGAATCGCGCGAAGCGTCCATGGACAAGCCCGCGACCCTCAAGGTCGAGTATGCGATCCCGACCACGGTTGCGTCGGTCACCGGCTTTATCCACATGGACGAAGCGGCGCTCTCCGACCTGCTGGCAAACATGGGTCTTGCGATGGATCTGGATGACCTCAAGTTCCTGCAGGCCTACTTCCGCGATGAGGAAAAGCGCGACCCGACCATCACCGAGGTACGCATGGTGGACACCTACTGGTCCGACCACTGCCGCCACACCACCTTCCTGACCGAGATCGACGGCGTGAAGATCGACGACCCGATGGTGCAGGATGCGTTCGACCGCTATCTCGCGGCGCGCGTCGAGGTCTACGGCGAGGAGAAGGCCGCAAAGCGCCCGGTCACGCTGATGGACATTGCGACTGCGGGCGCAAAGGTGCTCAAAAAGCGCGGCTACCTCAAGAATATCGATGAATCTGAGGAGATCAACGCCTGCTCGATCAAGGTCAAGGCGCTCGTGAACGGCCATTACGAAGACTGGCTGCTCATGTTCAAGAACGAGACCCACAACCACCCGACCGAGATCGAGCCGTTCGGCGGCGCGGCGACCTGCCTCGGCGGCGCGATCCGCGACCCGCTCTCCGGCCGCAGCTACGTCTATCAGGCCATGCGCGTGACCGGCGCAGGCGACCCGACCGTCCCGCTCTCCGAGACGCTCGAGCACAAGCTGCCGCAGCGCAAGCTGTGTCAGACCGCGGCTGCGGGTTATTCGTCCTACGGCAACCAGATCGGCCTTGCGACCGGCTTGGTGCACGAGATCTATCACCCGGGTTATGTCGCCAAGCGCATGGAGATCGGCGCGGTCGTCGGCGCGGCCCCGGTCGAAAACGTCATCCGCGAAGTACCCGAGGCCGGCGACGTGGTCATCCTGCTCGGCGGCAAGACCGGCCGCGACGGCTGCGGCGGCGCGACCGGCTCGTCCAAAAAGCATACCGAGGCCTCGCTCGAGACCTGCGGCGCAGAAGTGCAGAAGGGCAACCCGCCCGAGGAACGCAAGATCCAGCGCCTGTTCCGTGACGGAAACGTCACCCGTATGATCCGCCGCTGTAACGACTTCGGCGCGGGCGGCGTGTCGGTCGCTATCGGCGAGCTGGCGGACGGCCTGGACATCGACCTCAACGCCGTACCCAAGAAGTACGACGGCCTGGACGGCACCGAGCTTGCCATCTCCGAGTCGCAGGAGCGCATGGCGGTCGTTGTGCGCGCCAAGGACGCGGACGCGTTCATCGCGGCAGCGGCTAAAGAAAACCTCGAGGCGGTCAAGGTTGCGGTCGTGACTGACAAGAACCGCCTGTGCATGACCTGGAACGGCAACCTGATCGTCGACGTTTCCCGCGACTTCCTCAACACCAACGGCTGTGCCAAGCACGTGACCGCCGAGGTCGCTCCCCTGTCCGCGCCGTCCATCGCGTGCGCGCCGGAGGGACAAACCGAAAAGGAAAAGCTGCTGCACCACGCTTCCACGCTCGGCATCTGCCTCGAGCGCGGTCTGGTCGAGCGGTTTGACGGCTCGATCGGCGCGAACTCGGTGTTCATGCCGTTCGGCGGCAAGTACCAGCTCACCCCGGCGCAGGTCATGGCGGCGACCATGCCCGCCCTGCACGGCCAGTGCGAGACTGCATCCGTTATGGCGTTCGGCTTCGACCCCTACTACACCGAGCAGAACCCGTTCCTCGGCGCTTCTGCGGCGGTGATTGAGTCGGTTGCCAAGCTGGTTGCAGCGGGCTGCGACTTTGAGACCGCCTACCTCACCTTCCAGGAATACTTCGAGCGGCTGGGCAAGGACCCCAAGCGCTTCGGCAAGCCGCTTTCCGCCCTGCTGGGCGCATACACCGCGCAGGAGGAGCTGTGTCTCGGCGCGATCGGCGGCAAGGACTCGATGAGCGGTTCGTTCGACGATATGGACGTCCCGCCGACGCTGGTTTCCTTTGCGATCGCCCCGCAGGATGCTGCCCGCCTGATCTCTCCTGAGTTCAAGGCCGCAGACCACCCGGTTTACTTCTTCGACGCGCCGTACAACCAGGACGGCTCGCCGGATTACCAGACCATGAAGCACATCTGGAACGAGGTTGCAAACCTCATCGCCTCCGGCAAGGCCGTGTCCGCGTGGGCGCTGTCGGTCGGCGGCATCGCCGAGGGCGTGTGCAAGATGGCGCTCGGCAACAAGATCGGCTTCGCGTTTGACGAATCCTTCCCCACCGAAGCGCTTTACCTTAAGAACTTCGGCGGCATCCTGATCGAAGCTGCGGAAGACCTGCCGGCATACTGGCTGGTCGGCCGCACGACCGCAGACGAGACCATCACGGTCGCGGGCGAGCGCGTTTCGCTCGACGAGCTGACAGGCGCATTCGAGGGCCGTCTGGAAAGCGTGTTCCCGACCCGTGCGGACGCTGCGGACGAGCACCTTACCAAGGTATCCTATACCG
>DXFS01000070.1 GCA_019114345.1 Candidatus Agathobaculum pullistercoris
AAATTTGCAATATGCCTATCCGGTCGAGGAAGGCCAGCTCGCTGTGCCCGTGCTCAAGGGTGTGAACCTCTCGATCAAGCGCGGCGAGTTCGTCGCCGTTCTGGGGCACAACGGCTCGGGCAAGAGTACGCTCGCGGGCTGCTTCAACGCGATCCGCCTGCCGACCGGCGGCGTGTGCTATGTCGATATGATGGACACGCGCGACGAAAACAACACCTACGAGGTGCGCAAGACCGTGTCCATGGTATTCCAGAACCCGGATAACCAGCTGGTCGCCACAGTTGTCGAGGAGGACGTGGCGTTCGCGCTCGAAAACATGGGCGTGCCGCCCGCGGAGATCCGTAAGCGCGTGGACGATGCGCTCAAAGCCGTCGGCATGTACGAATACCGCAAACAGGCGCCGCACCGCCTGTCGGGCGGCCAGAAGCAGCGCGTGGCCATCGCGGGCGTGATCGCCATGATGCCGCGCTGCGTAGTGCTCGACGAGCCGACCGCCATGCTCGACCCGCAGGGGCGGCGCGAGGTCATGGCTGTTGTGCGCGAGCTCAATAAGCAGTATGGCATCACTGTCATCCTCATCACCCACCACATGGACGAGGCCGTGCAGGCGCAGCGTGTGGTGGTCATGCACCAAGGCAACGTGCTCATGGACGGCACGCCGCGCGAGATCTTCACGCAGGTGGACACGCTGCGCGCCGCGTCCCTGACCGTGCCGCAGACCATCGAGGTGCTGTATGACCTCGACCGCGAGGACGGCGAAACACTGCCCATCGACGCGCTTTCGGTCACGGAATGCGCAGATATTCTGGAAAAATATCTGGCGTAAGAGGCAAGCCGGGACAGCCGCTGGCCGTCCTCTACGGGTTGCTTTTTGCCTGTGGGATCAATCCGTCAGGCGACATCCCCTATCCCTGTAGGGGCGCGCAGTGCGCGCCCGATCCTGCCAATTCATAATATACCAATCCACATTGGAGGACGATCTATTGTCAACCATCCTTGAAACGCGGGGCCTGACCCATGTGTATGGCGCAGGCACCCCTTTTGAGCGCACCGCGCTCGACCACGTTGACCTGAAAATACAGAAAGGCGAGATCCTCGGCGTGATCGGCCATACCGGCTCGGGCAAGTCCACGCTGATCCAGCATTTGAACGGGCTTTTGAAACCCACCTCGGGCGAGGTACTGCTCGACGGGCAGTCCATCTGGAACGAAAAGGGCAAGTGCGCGCGCGAAACCCGCTTCCGCGTCGGCCTGGTGTTCCAGTACCCTGAATACCAGCTGTTTGAGGAGACCATCGCCAAGGACATTGCCTTCGGCCCGACCAACATGGGCCTGCCGCAGGCGGAGATCGACGAGCGCGTGCTCGAATCCATGCGCGCGGTCGGTCTGGACGAGAACATGGCGAACCAGTCGCCGTTCGCGCTGTCCGGCGGCCAGAAGCGCCGCGTTGCAATCGCAGGCGTAATCGCCATGCGGCCGGCCGTGCTTGTGCTGGACGAGCCCACCGCGGGCCTCGATCCCGCGGGCCGCGACGAGATCCTCGGCCTTGTGGGGCGTTACCATGAGCAGTCGGGCGCGACCGTGCTGATCGTCTCGCACTCGATGGAGGATATCGCGCAGATCGCGGACCGCCTGCTGGTGATGAACCAGGCCAAGGTGCTGTTCTGCGACACCCCGCGCGAGGTGTTCTCTCACGCGGAGGAGATCATCGCCGCGGGCCTTGACATCCCCATGATCACCAAAGTCATGCTTGAGCTGAAAAAGCGCGGGCACGATGTGGATACCTCGGTCTTTACCGTCGCGCAGGCGCTGGACGCGCTGCGCGCCTGCAAGCAGAAAGGGGGCGCGCGCTGATGCTGAAAGACATCACGATCGGTCAGTTTTTCCCGGGCGACAGCGCCGTGCACCGGCTTGACCCCCGCGTCAAGATCGTGCTTACGGTCGCGTTTATCGTACTGCTGTTCCTTGCGAACGGCCCGGTTTCCTACGCGATCATTCTCGCATTCCTCGGCATCATCATCGGTATTTCGCGCATCTCGCCCAAGCTCGTGGTGCGCGGACTCAAGCCGGTGCTGTTCATTGTCCTGTTCACTGCTGTGCTCAACTTGTTCTACACGCCGGGCGAATATATCTGGCAGTGGGGCTTCCTGCATATCAGCGTCGAGGGCATCCGGACGGCAATTTTCATGGTTATCCGCCTGATGTTGCTCATCATCGCAACCTCGATGCTGACCTACACCACCAGCCCAATCCAGCTGACCGACGGCCTCGAGCGTCTGCTCTCGCCGCTCAAAAAGCTGCATGCCCCCGTGCACGAGCTTTCCATGATGATGTCGATCGCGCTGCGCTTCATCCCGACCCTGATCGAAGAAACCGAAAAGATCATCTCGGCGCAGAAGGCGCGCGGCGCGGATTTTGAATCCGGCAACCTGGTGCAGCGCGCCAAGGCGATGATCCCGATTCTGGTGCCGCTGTTCATCTCGGCGTTCCGCCGGGCGGACGAACTGGCAACCGCGATGGAATGCCGCCTGTACCGCGGCGACGTGGGCCGTACCCGCATGCGGCAGCTCAAGATCGCGCGGGTGGACATCTGCGCGCTGGTGATCTTCGTGCTGGTGTTCGCGGCGGTCATTGTGCTGCGGCAGTTTGGACTCTGAAAAAGAGGAGCCCTGTTACGATGAAAAACATTGCGCTCATCCTGTCCTACGACGGGACGAATTACAACGGCTGGCAGGTGCAGAAAAACGGCCCCTCCATCCAGGAAAGCATGGAGACCGCGGTTTTCCGTCTGCTCGGACAAAAGGTGCACGTCTCCGGTGTGGGACGCACGGATTCGGGCGTACACGCGCGGCGCTATGTCGCGAACTTTAAGGCGGAGTGCACCATCCCGATGGACCGCCTCCCTTATGCGCTGAACAGCTTCCTGCCCGAGGACATTGCGGTCTCGGGAGCGGTTCTCGTGCCGGACGGTTTTGACGCCCGTTTCGACTGCACCAAAAAGGAGTACGCCTACTATATTTACCCATCCACCCTGCGCGACCCGTTCCATGCGCGCTATGCCTACCGGTATAACTACCCGCTTGATATCACGCGGATGCAGGAGGGCGCGCAGCGCTTTGTCGGCAAACAGGACTTTGCCGCCGTGCGCAGCCAAGGCACCCCGGTCAAGAGCACGGTGCGCACTGTATTCTGGTGCGAGGTCGAGCCGGTGGACGACCTGATCCGCATCCGCGTATGCGGCGATGGGTTCCTGTACAACATGGTGCGCGCGATCGCAGGCACGCTGACCTATGTCGGCGGCGGCAAACTCTCGCCGGACGATGTCAGCGCCATCCTGCGTGCGGGCGACCGCGAACAGGCCGGCCCCACCCTGCCCGCACACGGGCTGTTCATGAACCGGCTGTGGTATGAAAACACACCCGAGCTGGCCTCTTTCCGGCTGGACGCTTAGGCTGTCCGGCGGATAAATTCAGGATTTATTCACATTTTCTCCACCGAAACGCGATACAATGAGGAGGCGGAGTTATTTCTATGAGCGAACAGCAACCCACGCAGAAAAAACAGAACATCATCCGCTTCCCGGCTTCCAAAAAAGAGCGGCGCCGGCTGCTGCGGGAAAGCAAGGATAAACGGGTCCGTCTAGTCGGCACACTGCGCATGGCATGCGGCTGGCTGCTTATCATCGGCACGGCACTGTTCCTGCTGACCAACTACCAGCTGTTTTCCCCTTCTTCCCTGCGGAGTTTTGCTGAGTATGCTGCTGCAGGACTGCAGCGGCGCGAGGGTGACATCACGACCATTAACTATGAAAGCGGTGCCTTCTCCGACGGGGCATTATTCCAAAACGGCCTTGCGTATGCGGACAGCGATGCACTGTATTTTGCCCGTCCCGGCAGTGTGACCACCATGAAATACTCTCTCGGCTATTCTTCCCCCGTGGTGGAGTCGTCGGAGGACTATGTTCTGGTCTACGACCGCGGCGGTACAAAAGCAGCATTGGCGGGTTCTGCCGGCCCGACGGCCGAGCTTTCCCTGTCCTCCTCCATCCTGACGGGCAGCATCGGCCGGGACGGACGCTTCGTTCTGGTGACGGATGAACAGGGCTACCGAACCGCAGTTTCCGTTTACAGTACAAACGGAGAAGAGGTTTTTAAATACCAGTCCTCGGAATACTATATCGTATCTGCCAGCCTGTCCCCGGACGGTAATACGCTTGCCGTACTTGCATTTCTTCAGAATGGTGTTGAGCTGAATACGCATATCCTGTTTTATGATGTTTCCAGCGGGGAACGCAGTGCAGACGCCACGCTTCCGGATGCACTCGGCATTCAGCTGTGCTATGCAGAAAACAGCACTGCCGCCGTGCTGTGTGACGACGGCCTGTATCTTGTCCGCCGCAGCGGCGACACGGAGCATGCGCTGACAGTCGCAGCCAATGATCTGATCGCCGTGTCTGCGCACGACAATGTGATGGCGCTGGCCACACGTTCTTATTCCGGGAATGCCCGGTTTGACCTGTACACCGTGCGGGGCAGCAAACTAGCCGGACCATATGGACTGGACGAAGAACCCACCTCGCTTGCCGTTTCCGTTGCCGGTACTGCTGTTCTGAGCGCCTCCGGTGTGTCAGTTTATGGAATAGACTTTACCCCGCTGTGGCACAACAGCGATGCAGTTGGCGCGCGGCGCCTGCTGTTGACAGATGATGGCACTGTATTCGCAATGTACACCAAGAACACACGCCTGTTTACTTCTCATTCCGAACAATCTGAGGAAATCTCCCATGCCGAATGATCTGTTAGAACAGCTGTCCGCACTGCTGAACCTGCCGGACCTGATTATTATTGCAGCTGCGCTGGTTAATATGATACTGGGGTTCCGGCGCGGCTTTTTCGGCTCGCTTTACGGCCTGGTCGGCCGTATCATCGCGCTGGCCGCCTCATATTTTGCCGCCCGCGCTGCCGCGCCATATATTGCGTCATGGGTTGTTACCCCGATTGTGGGCGATGTTTTTGAACAGCAGGCCACACTCAGTGTTTCCAGCGGTGTACTTGACGCACTGCGGCAGACTGTAACCGAAGCCGCTCAAAGCATGGCTGAGAGCATTGCTTTCCTGCTGCTGCTTATTTTGTTCGGCATCCTGTTTGGCTGGCTGGTCGGCGTGCTTACCAAGAGCCTGCGGTTTATCGCACACCTGACACCGCTCGGTATCCTGGATTCAGTTGCAGGCGGTGCCGTGGGGTTTGCAACAGGCGTGATCCTGATTGCGCTTATCCTGGTCGGCATCCAGTTTTTCTCCCCGATCACCTATTCCTCGCTCGGGTGGCTTTCACCCGAACGGGTTTCCAACACCGTGCTGCTGGCAAGACTGATCGACATATTGCCAGTGGCCATATAAATTCAGCCATCCCCGTATGGCCTTATCCCGTAAAGGAGTTTCATTATGAACATGCCAATGTGCTCGCGGTGCAAGAAGAACATCGCGGTGGTGTTCATCACCAAAATTGAAGGTCCTGACAAGACCACGCAGGAGGGGCTGTGCCTCAAATGCGCGCGCGAGCTGGGCGTCAAGCCGCTCGACAACATCATGGAGCAGATGGGCATCACGGAGGACGATCTCGAGGCCCTGTCGGGCGAGATCAGCTCTCTGTCCGATCTGAACGATTTGGTCGCCGCAGGTGCAGACGGCTCGGACGACGACGCACCGCACGAGACCGATCCCCTGTCAAATCCGCCCGCTCCCTCTTCCCCGCACCAGCCGCAGTCGCCGCTGCGCCCGTCCGAAGGCCCGCGCACACGCACGCAGGCCCCGCCGCGCGACGACAAAAAGCGTAAGTACCTGAACAATTACTGTGAAAACCTGACGCGCAAGGCTGCTGAGGGCCGCATCGACCATATTGTCGGCCGCGACCGCGAGACCGACCGCGTTATCCAGATTTTAAACCGCCGCCAGAAGAATAACCCCTGCCTGATCGGCGAGCCGGGCGTCGGCAAGACTGCCGTGGCCGAAGGCCTGGCGGTGCGCATCAACGAGGGGCGCATCCCGTTCAAGATGCGCAACAAGGAAGTGCACCTGCTTGACCTGACCGCGCTCGTTGCAGGCACACAGTTCCGCGGCCAGTTTGAAAGCCGTATGAAGGGCCTGATCGACGAGGTCAAACGGCTCGGCAACATCATCCTCGTGATTGACGAGGTGCACAACATCGTCGGTGCGGGCGACTCGGAAGGCTCGATGAACGCCGCGAACATCTTGAAGCCCGCACTCGCGCGCGGCGATATCCAGGTGATCGGCGCGACCACGCTCAAGGAGTACCGCAAGTATATTGAAAAGGACGCTGCGCTTGAACGCCGCTTCCAGCCGGTGTACATCGGCGAGCCGTCGGTCGCGGAGACCACCGAGATTTTGAAGGGCATCCGCTCGTATTACGAAACCTTCCACGGTGTGACCGTTTCGGACGAAATGTGCCGCAGGGCTGCCGAGATGAGCGAACGCTATATCACCGACCGCTTCCTGCCCGACAAGGCCATCGACCTGATCGACGAGGCCTGCTCGCGGCTTAATCTGGATTCGCCCCAGCTGTCCGAGATCCCGGCGCTGCAGACCGAGATGGAGGGGCTCCAGACCCAGCTCGACCTGCTGACGCAGTCAAGCGCGCGCGATGAGCAGGAGGACACCTATGCGCGCATCGCGTCCTGCCGCCAGCGCCTGCTGCAGGTGGAGGGACGGCTGCACGAGCTGCTGACCAAGCCCGCCCCGGCGGTCGACGAGCAGCTGCTCGCGGAGGTCATTGAGATCTGGACCGGCATCCCGGCCTCCAAGGTCGCGGCGCAGGAATCCGCGCGCCTCAAAGGCATGGAGGATCGTCTCAAAGCGCATGTTAT
>DXFS01000071.1 GCA_019114345.1 Candidatus Agathobaculum pullistercoris
GCCGCAGGCACAGCGGATCGTGGTCTGCTTGTACTCGGGATGGATGCCCTGTTTCATGTTGTTTCACCTCTTTCCACGGGAACTAAACATAGTATCTCTTACAGTCGTAAAATTATGATACCACAACATACAGTAAATTGCAAGCATTATTTTTCATATACCAATTTTTCTTCTGTCCAGCCGTCCAGCACCGGGATCATGGACGCTGCGAGCTTTTTCGCGCCCGCAAGATCATGCAGCAGATAGTTGCCGCACTCGATGCGGCTTGCGCCCGGGATCTCGCCCACATAGGCTGCGATGAACGTCATGCTCTCCTGCACGAGCGCAATCGCGTCCGCGGGCTGCATATCGCGCACCAGGAAATAGAACCCGGTCTGACAACCCATCGGGCCGCAGTAGATGATTTGATCGGCAAAGCGCGAGTTGCGCGCATAGGTCGCAAACAGGTGCTCAAATGTATGCCCCGCCGCAGGCTCGATATAGGTCCCCGCGTTGGGATAGACCATGCGGATATCATAGGTCGTCACATCCCCGTCGATGCGCGAAGTGTACATGCCGGGTTTCAGCTTGTCATGGTTGACCTCAAAGCTTGCGATACGCTTCATGCTTTAGCCTCCTCCTGGCCCGAACCCAGGTATTTCAGCTCAGTCTGGTACTCACGCCAGAGCAGCAGGTACGAGATCAGGAAGGATGCGATCTCCGCGATCGGGAACGAATACCAGATCGCGCTGAGGCCGACAAAGCGCCCCAGCACCCACGCCGCAGGCAGGATGATGACCAGCTGGCGGCAGACGGAAACGATCAGGCTGTTCATGCCGCGCGCAGTGGCCTGGAACACCGTCGAGTTGATGATGCCGAACGCCGCGCCGACAAAGGACAGGCTGATGGTCTTGAGCGCAGGCACGCCAACGGTCAGCATTTCCTGCGTAGCCGCTGCGTCCGTGCGGTCGACAAACATCATCAGCATAGGCTCCGGAATGAGCTGGAACAGAACAAAGCCCAGCAGCATGATCGCAACGGCTGTTCCCAGCGCAATGCGGTATGCCCCGAACAGGCGCTTTTTATTCCGCGCGCCATAGTTGTAGCCCATAACCGGCAGCGCGCCCTGGTTGAGGCCGAACACTGGCATGAACACGAAGGTCTGCAGTTTGAAGTACACCGCCAGCACGTTGACCGCGGTCTGCGAGAAGCCGATCAGGATGCCGTTCATGCCCGCCGTCATCACCGAGGTGATGGACTGCATGACAATGCCAGGCAGGCCGACGCGGTAGATATCCTTGACCGTCTGCAGGCGCCATTTGAATTTGCGCATATTGAGCCGCAGCACCTTCTGGTGCTTGAACACGCCCCACAGGCCGATCAGCATGCCGCAGATCTGGCCGATGACGGTCGCCAGCGCCGCACCGCTTACCCCCATCTCCGGGAACGGGCCGATGCCGAAGATCATCAGCGGGTCAAGGATGATATTGACGATTGCACCGGTCAGTCCCTGCAGCATGGGGATGATCATGTTGCCGGTCGACTGCTGCACCTTTTCACACATCATCGAGATCATGACAAAGATGCTCAGGCCAACCGCGATATGCGAATACTGCACCGCCTGCACCGATACATCTTCCGTCGCTCCGAACGCGTTCACAAACACGCCCGAAAGTCCAAAGCCCAGCACGAGGAACACAATACCGCCGATGACCGACAGTGCAATGCCGTGCTCCGCCGCCGAGTCGGCATGCAGCTGGCGCTTTTCGCCCAGGCGGCGCGAGATCAGCGAGTTGACGCCTACGCCCGTACCGACGCCGATCGCCACAACCAGCGTCTGCAGCGGGAACACCAGCGACACCGCTGCTAGCGCGCTCTGCGAATACTGCGCCACAAAGATACTGTCCACAATGTTGTACAGTGCATTGATGATCATGGACAGCATGGCAGGCAGCGCCATGGAAAAAATCAGCGGTCCCATGCGCGCCGTACCCATTTTGTTTTCTTCCACGTTCCTTCCCCCTAACGATAAGTAAGCCGCACCGGAACTTGTCCGGTGCAGCTGCCGATTATTTTACTATTATAGTATAGGTGATACGCCGTCCAATTGCAACCCTTTTCTCATATTTTTCCCCTTAATTCGTCAAAAGAACGCTCGATAATAAGGTCGCTTGCCGCGCGCAGCTCCGTTTCCCCCGCGGCATAGGCCGGCTCAGCCACGCCGCAAACGTAAAAGCCGGCGCGCTTGGCGGTCGTGCAGGCGTAGGGAGCGTCCTCGAACACCGTACACTCAGCGGGCTCAAGCCCCATCCGGGCTGCCGACTGCAGATAGATGTCCGGCTCGCGCTTGGATACACCGATATCCTCAATGGTCAGCATGAAGTCGAAGTAATCCAGCATATCCCGGTCGCGCAGTGCCTTTTCTGCATGCCGGCGGGCGGTCAGCGTTGCGACCGCCATTTTGACGCCGCGGCGGCGCAGCCCTTCGAGGAAGTCCAGCACGCCGTCCTTTGGCCTGGCAATGGTCTCGTAGCGCGCGGTGATCAGCTCGTCCATGCCGTCCATAATGCCCTGCGCATCCACCGGCAGGTCCGGATAGCGGTCGGCAAAATACTGCGCCACCTGCGGCTGGGAAAAGCCCTCGGTCACGGCATAGTCCTGATCGGTAATATGCACGCCGAACTGTGCAAGATAGCCCTGTGTCAGCCGCTTCCATACCGGCATGGAGTCGAGCAGCGTGCCGTCCATGTCGAAGATCGCGCCCTTAAAATTGTGCATCTCATGTCGTCCTTTCCGGGAAGTCCTTATCTGTTGTTTCATTTGGTTTTTCGGTCGATAAACTGCGGCCGCATCTTAGAATACAGGATCTTCTGCTCGCTGTACAGCCCATAATAGCCGCTGAGCATATAGGAGACTGCAATCACCAGCGCAAAGAGCGCCAAACTCTGCCCGCCGAACAGCTCATAGGCGAGCAGGATCGAGGTCAGCGGCGAATTGGTCACGCCGCAGAACACCGCAGTCATGCCGAGGCCCGCGGCAAACGAGGGTGCAAGTCCGAAAAAGCCGCCGTAGGCCGCGCCGAAGGTCGCGCCGATGAACAGCACGGGCACGATCTCGCCGCCCTTATAGCCCACGCCGATCGTGACCGCGGTCAGCACCAGCTTGATGAAGAACGCGGCATAGGCCGCCTCGCCCGCGACCGCGCGCTCGATCACCGCCATGCCCGCGCCGTTGTAGTCGCGCGTGCCGAGCAGCAGCGAGATAATCACGACCGCCGCGCCACCTGCCGCCATGCAGGCATACTGGTTCGGTATGTAGTGCTTGAACAGATGCCCGATGCGGTGGAACACAATGCACACCACAGCGCTCAGCACCGCGCACACTACGCCGAACAGCACGAGCTTTACGAGCAGCAGGGCGTCCACGGTCTGCGGAATACCAGTGATGGCAAACGCCGTGGTCTCCCCGCCCAGCCGAAGCGCGAACTGATGCGCGATCACAGACGCCAGCACGCACGGAAACAACGCCGCGTAGTACATCACGCCCACGCTGATGACCTCCATTGCGAACACGCTCGCCGCGAGCGGCGTGCCGAACAGGGCCGCAAAGCCCGCCGCCATGCCGCACATGGTGATCGTGCGCGAGTCGCGGTCGTCCAGCCGCATCCAGTGGCCGATGTTGCCCGAGATCGCACCGCCGAGCTGCAGCGCCGCGCCCTCGCGGCCGGCCGAGCCGCCGCACAGGTGGGTGAGCACCGAGGTGACGAAAATGCTCGGCGCGAGCCGCAGCCGCACCGGATGATTTTCGCGCACCGAGGTCAGGATAAAGTTGGTACCGCGCTCGAGCGGCATATCCGCTTTTTTATACCAGAACGCAATGAAAACGCCCACAACCGGCAGCAAATACAGCAGCCAGCTATGCGTCTCGCGCATCTCGCCCGCCCATTCGAGCGCATGGTGGAACACCGCGCCGACCACGCCGACCACCACTCCGATGATCACCGCAAACGCACACCATCGCGCAAAAATCAGCGCATTTTTTGCCTGTTTAATCCAATATTGCCTATCCACGCTTACACTCCCTCATTTCAATTCCAGGCGGTTTCCAAATCCGCTTATTCTGTGTAAGTCTGAATCATGCTGCTTGCCCATGCAAGCAATGTTTCGCTTTGTTCGGCAAAGCTGCCGTCCGCGTCCCCCATCCCCGCGGCGAGGATCGCGTGCGCCTCTCCGTCCAGCAGAGACAGGAGCTCACTCTTGGTGCGGACAAATTCCCCTGTGCGGCAGAAATAGTCCGCGCGCAGGGTGAAAAACGCAGTTTTGTACAGTCCGTGCAGCATCTCTCCGCTCTTTTCGTGCAGGCAGTTGTGCGCGCAGGCATGATAGATGCCGCACGCGCCGATGCGCACCGCGCGGCGCGCGTCCTCGATACCGAAGCAGGTTTTCAGTTCCTCCAGCTTACCATACCACGGTTTGGTATCATAATAGAAGCCAAACAGCTCGGACGGCTCCCACGCGAGCAGCTCGCGCTTGCCTGAGACAAATCCGCATACCTTGTCCCGCTCGGGCAGGCTGTCCAGCACGGCCTCGTAGCGCTGCCAGTCCTCCGCCCGCCATTCGTCCAGAATGACGACCACGTCGATGTCGCTGTCCTCATTTGCCTCCCCGCGGGCGCGGCTTCCCTGCAGTCCGATGCAGTACACACGCGCCCCGAACGCCTGCCGCACCGCGGCGGCAAACGCATCCATCCAGTTCCCGATCTCCATATCCGCCTCCCCTTCCGAAAAGAATTGCCCCGCAGGCTTTCTACGGGGCAATGGGTTTGCTTACTTGCTGGTGGACGAGGTCTCCTTGAGCACAACGTCGTGCGCGCCGCCCTCGACGATCGAGGTTGCGGATACCAGCGTGATCTTGGCCTTCTTCTGGAACTCCGGAATGGAGAGCGAGCCGCAGTTGCACATGGTCGAGCGCACCTTGCTCAGCGTCAGGCCGAGGTTGTCCTTAAGCGAGCCGGCATACGGCACGTAGGAGTCCACGCCTTCCTCAAAGGACAGCTTTGCCTCGCCGCCCATGTCGTAGCGCTGCCAGTTGCGGGCGCGTGCGGAGCCTTCACCCCAGTATTCCTTCATATAAGAGCCGTTGATGTTGACCTTGTTAGTCGGGGACTCGTCAAAGCGCGAGAAGTAGCGGCCGAGCATGAGGAAGTCCGCGCCCATGGCGAGCGCCAGCGTGCAGTGGTAGTCATGCACGATGCCGCCGTCCGAGCAGATCGGGACGTAAACACCGGTCTCGAGGAAATACTCGTCGCGCGCCGCAGCGACCTCAATCAGCGCGGTCGCCTGGCCGCGGCCAATGCCCTTCTGCTCACGGGTGATGCAGATCGAGCCGCCGCCGATGCCGACCTTGACAAAGTCCGCGCCCGCGTCAGCGAGGAAGCGGAAGCCCTCACGGTCAACCACGTTGCCCGCGCCGACCCTGACGCTGTCGCCGTAGTTCTCGCGAATCCACGCGAGCGTGCGGCTCTGCCACTCGGAAAAGCCCTCGGACGAGTCGATGCACAGCACGTCGGCACCCGCCGCGACCAGCGCAGGCACGCGCTCAGCGTAGTCGCGGGTATTGATGCCCGCGCCGACGACATAGCGCTTGTGCGTATCAAGCAGTTCGAGCGAATTGGCCTTGTGGCTGTCGTAGTCCTTGCGGAACACAAGATAAACCAGATGCTGCTCGTCGTCAACGAGCGGCAGGGAGTTGAGCTTGTGATCCCAGATGATGTCGTTCGCAGTCTTGAGCGTGGTATCTGCCGGGGCAGTGATCAGCTTGTCAAACGGGGTCATGAACTCAGAAACCTTGACGCTGGTCTCCATACGGGAAACCCGGTAGTCGCGGCTGGTAACAATGCCGAGCAGCTTGCCGTTCGAGGTGCCATCCTCGGTAACCGCCATGGTAGAGTGTCCGGTGCGCGCCTTGAGCGCGAGTACGTCTGCGAGCGTCTGCTCGGGACGCAGGTTGGAGTCGGATACGATAAAGCCTGCCTTGTAGCTCTTGACGCGGGCAACCATTGCGGCCTCGCTCTCGATGGTCTGCGAACCGTAAATAAAGGAGATGCCGCCCTCCTGTGCGAGCGCAATCGCCATGCGGTCGTCCGAGACGGCCTGCATGATGGCCGATACCATCGGGATGTTGGCATACAACGCCGACTCTTCCCCCTTGCGGTACTTGACAATCGGGGTACGTAAGCTGACATTTGCCGGGATGCACTCGGCGGAGGAATAGCCCGGCACAAGCAGATATTCATTGAAGGTGTGCGAAGGCTCACTGAAGTAATACGCCATATCTTTTCTCCTTTTCTCCGTTCCTGTTTTTTAGATTCTATAATGGCTCTATTATAGTCTTTTTGTGCAGCAAAGTAAAGCGGGCATATAACTGATTTTGTAGGATTTTGCCTGTCGCCCCTTATGCAAACCGCGCAAACCCGCGCATAAAAACAAAAAGCCCCTTAAAAGGGCTTTTTGTCTGCCGCTGCCGCACATGCAACGGCATGCATTTCATTTTTGACCGGTTCCAGATAGGCGCACAACCTGGGATAATTCCCGCTTACCAGCAGCACCGCCGCGATAATGTATCTGCGGTGCCGTTCAATCACGCTTTGCCGCACACGGCTTGCCACCGCCAGCCGCTTGACCGGCAGCCGCTGCAGACGCCTGAGTTCGGCCATCAGCTCCGGGCACTGCAGCAGAACTGCGGCCGCCCGCGCGCAGTCACGCCGCGGCTTTTCTGCATGCGGCACACACAGATCCGTGAGGCTGAATCCATAGGGAGAAAGCTGCTGGTTTGCCGCCTCGATCTCCCAGGCTGCGGTCTCGCTGTCCTTTTGGGACAGGCTCTGCGAAACCTCCATCTGCACGGAAAAATCCGGCATATCCCGGTCTACTGCGCCGTCGAACACCTGTGGGGACAGCGGGATTTCCGGCTCAAAATGCCGCTGTGACCGGTAATAATCGGCCAGTCGGTGCCGGATCACCAGCGAAGCAAAGGCACCGAAGCTGCCACCGGCCGGGTCGTAGTGCTTGACAGCTTCATAAAACGCAAGCAGCGCGATGGAAAATTCATCATCACTTCGTGTGACAAGAAAGCCCGCGTATTTGGATGCCGTACGCAAAATGAACGGCTGATATGCTTCAATAAAGCACTCCAGAAAGGGTTCCTCCTGTCTGGCCCGCACTACTTCCTTTCCAGCGGTCCTCATATTGGCACGCTCCTTCCTATCTGATAACGATAGGTTAATCATATTGGAAGAATGTGTTAAATCGGTGTAAAATCTGTTTGCAAATCCGAAACTTTTACAGCGCGGCAAAACGCTGCAGCACGGCGGCGACTTCAGCGCGCGTCGCAGACGCGGCGGGTTCAAGGCGGCTGCCGTCCGTCCCGTTCAGGACGCCGTTTTCCACACACCAGGCCATAGCATCGGATGCATACGCAGAAACGCTGTCCGCATCCGCATACGCGGACAGATCCCCAGCTGCCGACGGCTCGCCTGCATAGCGGTACAACAGGGCCGCCATCTGCTCGCGGGTCACGCTCTCATCCGGCGAGAAAGCGGTCTGCGAGGTTCCGGTCACGATCCCCTGTTCAGTTGCCCACGAAACCGCATCCGCATAGTAGGCGTCTGCCGCAACATCCGCAAAGCCGCTGTCCTGCGATACAGCGGGCTCACCGCTCAGACGGTAGAGCACGGTCACGAGCATTGCCCGGCTCATCGATGTATCCGGAGAAAAGGCGGCAGCATCCGTGCCGTTCATCAGCCCTTCAGATACCACATACTGCACAGCGTCGGCATACCAGGCGTCTGCCTGCACGTCGCGGAAGCCGGTCCCGCCGGACGGCTGTCCGCCCATGCCGGTATCATTGGAGACGCCCAGCACGGCTTCCGCTGTTTCAACCGTCTCGCCGTCTACCAGCAGGGTGTAGGTCTCTCCTTCTGCCACTGCATCCGAGGAGAAGATCACACCGCTCATACGGTCCGCTGCAGTCGTTTCATACAGGGTGCTGCCGTCCGCATCCTGAATGGTGACGACGCTGCCCGCGCTGATGCCGAGCGCGCTTTCCATCTGCATGCCGCCCATGCCGTCCGGACTGGCGGGACGCTCTCCGTTTTCACCCTCCGGCGGAGTCATATCATCGGGGGATGCAGGCTGCCCGCCGTCGGGCGGGGTCATGTCTTCCGGATCAGATCCTGGTTCGCCCTCCGGCATATCGGGGCGTTCGACTCGGTCAGGCATGGTTTCGCCATCCGGCAGTGCCGGTGCTTCCCCATCTGCGCCTTCCGGCGGTGTGCCGCCTTCCATACCGCCCATGCCGCCGGGCCGTCCACCGCCCATGCCGCCGGACATCGTGCTGCCGAACGCCACATAGGCCTGCGTGCCTGCCGACGGGATCATGCCTGCGCCAAACAGCGTGCCGCCGTCCAAGGTGAAGGTGCCGTCATAGTCAATGGCCGTATCCATGCCGGAATCCGCTCCGTACACCTCGACAGTGCCGCCAGTCATGTTGATATCATTGTTGGAGTCCAGACCGTCCGCGCCCGCGCAAATATACAGATCGCCGCCCGAAATTTGGATGGCAAATAAGTCGCTGCGCTCGCCAATATCACTGTTGGCCGCGTTGACGCCGTCGTCCGAGGCGGTTATATCAAGATCACCGCTGTACACGGTTACCGTCGTGCCCTCAAGGCCCTCATAGCTGTCCGTGATCACGATGGCGGGTACGGCCGCGTCGTTCCCCTCCGCGCCGATGGTCAGCGCGTTATCCGCGTGAACCGCGTCGTCCGAGGTGGACAGCGTGAAGCTGCCGCCCGTTACGCTCACGTCAGCCGCATGCAGCGCGTCGTCCGCGCTGTCAATGGTGAACGTGCCGCCGGTGACGGACAGCGTCCCGTCCGACTTGATGCCCTTGCAGGAGTCCGCGTCCTCGGCCAGCACGGTCTCGTGCCCGCCGTTTGCAGTAATGTCAAACGTACCGCCTGAAATATTCAGGTCGCCATCCGCCTGCACGCCGTCCGCTGCTGAAACCAGCGTAAGCGTACCGCCTGAAATGGTGATATCGCCCTTGGAAACCGTGTCCGGCTCGGTCTCGTCGTCCACATCAGGCGAAGCCTTGACTGTGTCGCCGCCGGCGTTGATCTCCAGCGTGCCGCCGAGTATGGTCAGCGCATCGTCGCACGACAGGCCGTCGTCCACTGCGTCGATGGTCAGCACCAGTTCATCGACCGTGATTGAGGACTGCGCTGCTCCCTTGATGCCGTTTTTATAGTTGCCGTCCACGGTCAGCGAGCCAGCACCGCCCAGTGTGAGCGTGCCTCCGGTCTTGACCTTGATTGCGGCGCTTTCATCGTTTGCGTCCGCGCTGTCCGCGACCGTATTCTCGCTGCCCGCTGCAGCGAGCAGCGTCGCTTCCGCGGATTTGTTAATGGTAATGGGCGAGGTGGTCGTGGAGGTTAGGTCAAGCCCGTCCAGCACCAGCGTTACGCCCGTGACCTCCTTTTTGACCGTGACCGAGCCGTCTGCGCATGCGCCGGAGAGCACATAGGTGCCCGCTTCGGTAATGGAAACGGCCGTGCCGTCGATCTCATAGCCGCTGTACGCGCCTGCTGCCGTGACCGAACCGTCCGAAAATTCGATCAGCGTTGCGTTCTGCTCAGTATAGCTTTCCGAGGCCGCGCATGCCACAGAGGGAAGCAGCATGGCCGACATGCTTGCGGCCAAAATGATAGACAGGATCCTTTTCTTCATATATGGTTCTCCTTTACAGTGTTTCCTTCAGCTGCGGCACCTTGCCGCAGACGATCTCCAGGTTGCCGTTTCGGCACCGGATCGCGTCGATCAGCGCCTTTTCGATGTCCGCTGACTTGAGTGTGATATGGTAATGCAGGTTATACAAGCTGCCCATATTGGTCGTGCGCACCGAGACCAGTTCGGATGCACTGGTATATTCGGCAAACAGGTCGTCAAACAGGCCGATATAGTCCAGATTTTCCGGAATGGTGATCTTCAGCTCCTTTTCCACCGGCGGCTTTTTGCCGAACGAGAGCACGGAATATGCAACAAGCAGCAGGCAGACCGCAAGGCCGGTCACGACTGCAACCCCGATGTATCCCATACCGGTTGCAAGGCCAAGCGTCATGGCGAGGAAAATGCAGGTGATATCCCGCGCCGATCCCGCCGCCGAGCGGAAGCGAACCAGGCTGAACGCACCCGACACTGCAACGCCCGCGCCGATATTGCCGTTGACCAGCAGGATGATGACCTGCACCAGCGCCGGGATCAGCGCCAGTGTGACCGCCATGGACTGGGTATAGGTATTTTTGAACATGTACACGCCCGCGACCAGCACGCCGAGCACCAGCGCCGCGGCAAGGCAGATGAAAAAGGACTGCGCGGTGATGCCCGCGTCCAGGATCGAGCCGAACAGCAACTCAGGCACAGAACACACCGTCCTTCCGGCTGCGGTTTTCGCGCAGCATGGCCTGATAGGCCGCCCCGTATTTGGAAAAATGCGTCGGGAACACGCCCGCTTCGGACAGCGCGCGGGACAGCCAGAACGGTGCCGCCTGCAGGATCTTGATCTCCATCAGGCAGGTGCCTGCATCGAGCAGCGGCTCGCCCGCCGTGCCGGCAGACAGCTCCAAGTCGTCCGCGCGCCAGCGGATGCCCGAATCGAAAGTGATGCGCAGGTCGGGCTGCTCGCGGTCTGCAACGGCAAAACGGTCATAGTAGATAAACATTGCTGGACGCAGGTCATGGTAAAATGCACGGAACCACTCGATCTCCTGCGCGATCTGACCTTGCCCAGCCTCTTGCTGCCCCATCAGATAGGCAACCGCCTGCCCATACGGCATGCCGATGCGGCGTTTATACACGATGTGATCAAACTTCTTTTTGATCTCGAGGAATACCTCGGTGTCCGCCGCAGGCGTATTGTAGGCGCGCAGGCGCAGCTTTTCCTTATAAGGCGGCCGGTCGAGCGAGTATCGGATCAGCCGGAAGTCCGGAGTATCATAGTAGATATTGCTGATCGTGGACTGTGCAAAGCGGTCAGGCACCATGCGCGGCGAAAAAACGCGTGCGAGCTGGTTAAACTGCTGCTGGGTCACCAGATATTTCTTCTCATATCGCTGGAATACATCCTGATAGGCTGTCATACAGGGATACCTCCTTGAAAATTTCGATCTGTTACTGAATGCGCGACTGGGCCCGAAATTTTTGAGGTCGTCACAAGAACTACACAAACACTCACAGATATTACACATATGACGGAGGTACCATCTTATAGCTGATAAGAAAGCGCCCCAGCTGCTGTCGCAGCCGGGGCGCTTTCTTTTGGAAATGAGGAATGAATGTCGTGGGCGTTATTCATGCTTGCGGGATCGTCCGGCCGGGCCGGTACCCCTTTCCTTTGTCCGGTAACAGAGTAGCATTTTTCTGCCTTGTATGTCAACCGCCCGCGGCATTCTTTAACGCAATCTTAACTCCCCCATTCCCACACACTTCCGGTGTGGAAAAAATACAGGACGCTTTTTTTGACCGGGCGGCCGAATACCTCCCGCACAGCCAGCGCATACGCCTCGAGCTGCGGGCGGTACTGTTCGGCGCGCGCGGCAATGCCGGACTCGGAAACACGGTCGGTCTTGAAGTCCAGAATGACATAACCTTCCGGCGTGTCGATCAGGCAGTCGATCACGCCCTGCAGCAGCACCTTTTCCTCGGGCGCATCCGCCGCGACCGGGTAATACTGCGCCGCCGGCACGAGGACGGAAAACTTAAATTCCCGCCGCACCTTGCTCTGCGCCATCAGATCGCGGTACAGGCTGGAGGCGAAAAACGCCGCGATCCTCGCTTTATCCACAGCCGCCGCCTGCTCAGGCGAAAGGATACGCTTGTCCGCGAGACGCTTCAGTTCCTGTTCTACGCCGCCCGGTACGCCCGCCGCCGCAAAATCGCAGAACTGCATGAACAGATGGTGCGCCGTACCGACCTCGGCGGGCGTCAGCTTGCGCGCCCCCTGCTCAAACAGCGGTGCGCGCAGCTTGGGCTCGCGGCGCGGGGGCGGGGTCTCCTCCGCCGCCTCGTCCGCGCGGTAGCCGCGGCCGACGCCGGTCGCGGTCAGCTTGCTCGGCAGGTCGGCGAGATAGGCGTGCGGATAGTCCAGATACGGCTTGACCTCATAGCCCTCCGCGTCCATATCCTCGAAGCGCAGCACTTCCTCTGCTTCGGGCGCGGCGAGCTCATCCGGCCGGTACACACGCAGGGCAAACGCGTCGCAGTCCGTGCCGTGCTCGGGCACCTCAAGGCCGTATTCCTCGCGCAGCGCGCGCGTGCACGGATGCCGCAGCAGCGGCGCCACGATCCACGCGAGCGGCGCGCGCACCGCGCCCATCGCGTACTGCGGCAGCTCGTCGAGCGACGCGAGCCGCGCCCATTTTTCGAGCGACTTTTGCAGCGTCCCGCTCGCGCAGGTGATGATGAGCTTCTCTTTTGCACGGGTCAGCGCAACATACAGTACGCGCAGCTCCTCGCTCACCATCTCGCGCCGCTGCTGCACCGCGACCGCTGTGCGCTCGACCGTGTCATACTGCACGCCGCGTGCTCGGTCGCGGCACTTGCTTCCGAAGCCCAGCTCCTTATGCACGAGCACCGGCTCGCGCAGGTCGGCTTCATTGAACTGCTTGGCACAGTCCGCCACAATCACAACCGGGAACTCGAGCCCCTTGGACTTGTGGATGGACATGATACGCACCGCGCCGCCGGTCGTCTCCGCGCCTACGGTCTGGAAGTCCTCCCCCGTCTCCTGCATGCCGCGCAGCAGGCGCACAAACGCGAACAGCCCGCGGAAGCCCTGCCCCTCGAACGCACGCGCCCGCTCGAAAAACGCCAGCAGGTTACTCTGCCGCTGCGCGCCGTTCGGCAGTGCGCCGTACAGCCCTAACGCGCCTGTCTCGTCATAGATCTCCCACAGCAGGCGGTAGACCGGCTGGTCGCAGGCGAACTTGCGCAGAAAGTCCAGCCGCTGCAAAAAAGCTTCCACCTTGGGGAAATCCGCGCGCGCAGCAAGCAGCGCGTCATAGTAGCTCACCTTGCGGTCGACCAGGCGGATGTCCGCCAGCTCCTGCTCGGTAAAGCCGATGAGCGGCGAGCGCAGCACACCGATCAGGTCGACATCCTGCCGCGGGTTGTCGATGATGCTGAGGAACGACACCATCGTGCCGACCTCGGCGGTTTCCAGCAGGCCGCCGCGCTCCTCCGCGCTCGCGGAGACGCCCACCTGTTCGAGCGCAGCGATAAACGTGCGCGCCTTGGTCTTGGGCGAACGCAGCAGGATGACGATATCCCCGGGCGTGACCGGGCGCAGCGCGCCCGTGTCCTTGTCGGTCACCGGGAAGCCCTCGTCCAGCAGCTGCCGGATGCGCCCCGCCGCGAGCCGCGCCTCAAGCGCGGTCTTGTCCGGCGCGTCGTCGTCCTCGCCGAGGTTCGCCGCGTCCACGAGCAGCACCTCGGTCTGATAACGCGGGTTGCCTGCATCCGGGTAGTAGTCCGCGCCGAGGTGCAGGGCCTCGCGGTCGGTATATTGCAGGTCGCCCACGGTCTCGCCCATAACAGCCGAGAACAGATAGTTGCACGCATCCAGCACCGCCGCGCGCGAACGGAAGTTCTGCCCCAATATCACGCGGCGCGCCTCGCCGTCCTGCGCCCTGTCCGTGTCCGCGAACGCACGGTATTTGGACAGGAAGATGGACGGGTCAGCCAGCCGGAACCCGTAAATGCTCTGCTTGACGTCGCCCACCATGAACAGGTTGGTCTCGTCCCGGGACAGCGCACGGAAGATCGCGTCCTGCACGGCATTCGTGTCCTGATACTCGTCCACCGCGATCTCGGCAAAGCCCTCGGACAGGGTTTTCGCCAGCTGGGAGGGCTGCCCCTTGTCATACAGCAGACGCACCGCGAAGTGCTCAAGGTCATTGAAGTCCGCCGCGTTTCGTGCGCGCTTGGCGGCGGAAAACGCGTCGTCGAACGCATCCACCATGTTGCACAGCGCGGCGAGCGCGGGCGCAGTCAGGCCGCGGTCGTACTC
>DXFS01000072.1 GCA_019114345.1 Candidatus Agathobaculum pullistercoris
GGACCAGATCGACTTCGATAAAAAGTTCACTGCCATCAAGATCCACTTCGGCGAGCCGGGCAACCTCGCCTTCCTGCGGCCGAACTGGGCGAAAACGGTCGCGGATTTCGTCAAGGAGCGCGGCGGCAAGCCCTTTTTGACCGACTGCAACACGCTGTACGTCGGTGGGCGCAAAAACGCGCTCGACCATCTGGATTCCGCCTATCTCAACGGCTTTTCGCCCTTCTCCACCGGCTGCCACGTCATCATTGCGGACGGCCTCAAGGGCACGGACGAGGCCTATGTGCCGGTCGAGGGCGGCGAGTACGTCAAGGAGGCCAAGATCGGGCAGGCGATTATGGACGCGGATGTATTCATCTCCCTGACCCACTTCAAGGGCCATGAGGCTTCGGGCTTCGGCGGCGCGCTCAAGAACATCGGCATGGGCTGCGGCTCGCGCGCGGGCAAGATGGAGCAGCACAACGCGGGAAAGCCGCAGGTTGACCAGAACCCCTGTGTGGGCTGCGGCATGTGCACCCGCATCTGCGCGCACGACGCGATCACCATCACGGACAAAAAGGCGCACATCGACCACGACAAATGCGTCGGCTGCGGCCGCTGCATCGGCGTGTGCCCGACCGACGCGATCGGCTGCGGCTATGACGAGTCCAACATCGTGCTCAACCGCAAGATCGCGGAGTACACCAAGGCGGTTGTGGACGGCCGTCCGTGCTTCCACATCTCGCTCGTCATCGACGTGTCGCCCAACTGCGACTGCCACGCGGAAAACGACGTGGCGATCGTGCCGAATATCGGCATGTTCGCATCCTTCGACCCGGTCGCGCTTGACCAGGCGTGCGCGGACGCTGTCAACGCCGCGCCGGTCAACCCGGCGAGCCTGCTGTGCGACGAACACGAGCGGCACCACATCCACGACGAGAACGACCACTTCCATGCCGTACACCCGGACACCAACTGGCAATCCGCGCTCGAACATGCGGAGAAGATCGGCATCGGCACGCGCCAGTATGAGTTGATCAAAATCTGACCGCGAACGCAAAAAAGCGAGGCATCCGCCTCGCTTTTTCTTATATCTGTTTATATCCGATTGAGTCCGACGGGCAGCGCCAGCTTGAGCGCAACCATGGCAACCAGCGTTACGCCGAAAACGCCCTTCGCCCTGTCTTCGCCCAACCGTTCACCGAGGCGCGCAAAGGAACGCTGCATGCGCTCCTCCTTCTCGTCCAGGCGGCCGAGCAGCCAGCGCCCGATGAGTTCAAGCGTCCCGATGGTCTGCACAAACGTCCAGGCGATGAGCAGCGCAAAGCCGACAAGCGACCGCTCCTCCGGATACGCCAGCAGCACCAGGCAGAACACCCAGCCAGCCACTGTCGCGATATGATGCAGGATCACACCGAAGCGGACAAAATCCTTCACTGCGGCATCATTTCCCTTCCCTCAAATTCTGCGCGCCGTCTGATATCCGCCATTGTAGCTTCAAACTGCGGGATGTCGAGCGACTGCGCGCCGTCGCACAGTGCGTTCTTCGGGTCGTTATGCACCTCGATGATCAAGCCGTCCGCACCCGCGGCGATCGCCGCGCGGGAAAGCGGCTGCACCATATCGCGCCGGCCCGCGGCATGCGACGGGTCGATGATAATGGGCAGGTGGCTGAACATCTTGACCAGCGGCACCGCGGAAATGTCCAGATTGTTGCGAATCAGGTTTTCAAACGTGCGGATACCGCGCTCGCACAGGATGACATTGGTATTACCGCCCGCAAAGATGTATTCCGCCGCCATCAGGAATTCCTCCATCGTGGCGGACAAGCCGCGCTTTAAGAGGATGGGCTTGTTCGAGCGCCCCAGCTCTTTAAGAAGCATGAAATTCTGCATATTGCGCGCGCCGAGCTGGATAATATCCACGTCCGCGAACAAGTCGATATGCTTTTCACTCATAATCTCGGTCACGATCGGCAGCCCGGTCTGGCGCTTGGCCTCCAGCAACAGCTTCAGCCCCTCGGCCTCCAGCCCCTGGAAGGAGTACGGCGAGGTCCGCGGCTTAAACGCTCCGCCGCGCAGGAAGGACGCGCCCGCCTTTTTGACCGCTTCCGCGACCATGACGATCTGCTCCTCGCTCTCGACCGAGCACGGGCCTGCCATGACATTGAAATAGCCCGCGCCGATTTTGCGCCCCGCCACCTCAAGGATCGTGTCCTCCGGATGGAACTTGCGGTTGACAGCCTTGAACGGCTCGGTCACGCGCTGCACGCGCTCGACCACGTCATAGGCCATGATATCCCTTTCATCGAGCTTGGTGGTGTCGCCCATCAGGCCGAGGATGGTGGTATTATCGCCCTCGGAATAGTTGATCTTGAGCCCCATATCCATAAAGTGCTGCATCAACCGGTCGACATGTTCCTTGTCACTGTTCTGTTTGAGTACAACGATCACTTCAGTTCACTCCTTTATCAGTTGAAAATGTTATGCCCTTGCAGTATACCACCAAACCACACAAAAAGGAAGGGGCGATTTGTGAAAATCGCCCCTTCCTGATGCCCTGTTTTTTGTACGCTGTGATCAACCGCTAACCGGCCGCGTCCGCCGCCTTCAGTTCTTCGTACTTTTTCTCCACTGCCGCACAGAATTCGTCCCAGCGGCCGCTGTCGATCAGCTTTGCCGGACAGACCTTGCCCGAAAAGTCCTGATGCTTTTTGAGCGCTTTGGACGGTTTGAGGCCATATTCGATCAGCAGCCGGGCGCACAGCCGCTCGGCGTTGACCAGCGTCTGCTCATAGTTCCCATCCTCATTGACACACATCTCAATGCCGACGCCGTTCATATTGCCGCCGTCCGCTTCCATCAGGTCACCTGCATGGTATCCCGGCTCATCGTCCGGCAGATGGTGGTAGATCTCGTGATCGTCCACTGTGTAATGCCAGGAGACAATGCCCTCCTCCGCGTTTGCGTTCTGATGGATAAATGAATTGTGCGCCGCCGCATCTGCGCCTGCGGAAAAATTATCCGTTTCATGGATGACCAGATATTTGATCTCACGCAGTCCGCCCGGCCGGGCACGGCTGCCCTCCGGGATATAATCGGTGATGACCGGGATATCCTCAATGTAGGTCAGCCCCGCATCGGTCTGCAGTGGGCGGTTGAGGACGCTGTGCGTCCACATCCCCGCAACAAACGATACCGCCATGAGCACAAGCACGGCAATCGGCTGCCAAGGGATGGTCCGGCTGCCTTTGCCCTTCCCTTTTCGTTTTTTGTAAAACCCTGCCATTTTCACGCTTCCTATCCACCTGATTCCCCTATATGCTTGTTAATTGTACTACGTTTCGGCACGGATTTCAAAGTATCGACTGTAAACTTTTTGTTCCGACACAAATAAACGGTAAACAACTCGTAAAAGTCACAAGAAGCCCTTGCATTCTGGTGGTTTGTACGATATAATGGAAGATACTCGGAGAGGCAAAGCCTTTACCAGCAGAATTCTTTGACCGCCCTCCTCCCGGAGGCGCCAAGGCCATACGGACAGCCGGGTCAAATGCCGAACATGGCAACTTTGTTGCCTTATTGAATTTTATAAGTTGGCTGACTAAAAGCCGTGTGCCGCGGGCACATCACAACTTGTGAAACAATCAATAAGAGTAGTAAAAGTAAATTCTTGCTATATAGACTCTTTCCTCTTCCACAGAAAAATCCCGTCCCTGCCTTCGCGCCGGGCGGAAGAGAAGATTGCATTTCCTCAAGCTGGATGGCCGCTGTGCACATCCCCTGCTTGAGGATTTTTTGATATTGTGAGGATACGGATATGCAGAACAAACTCAAACTGTATGGGTTCAACAACCTGACCAAGGCGCTGTCCTTCAACATCTATGACGTGTGCTACGCAAAAACCGAACGCGAACAGCGTGACTATATCGCCTATATCGACGAACAGTATAACTCCGAACGCCTGACCGGCATCATGGAACGGGTCACCGAGATGATCGGCGCGCATGTTCTGCACATCTCCAAGCAGGATTATGACCCGCAGGGAGCGTCTGTGACCTTCCTGATCGCAGAAGAGCACATGAAGCCTGCGCTTGAGCCGGATACGATCGTTGCCCATCTGGACAAGAGCCACGTCACCGTGCACACCTATCCGGAATACCACCCGGACACCTGTCTGGCTACCTTCCGTGTGGATATTGATGTCGCGACCTGCGGCGAGATCACGCCGCTGTCCACGCTGGACTTCCTGATCGGCTCGTTTGATTCGGATATCATCACCATGGACTATCGCGTGCGCGGCTTTACCCGTGATATCGAGGGGAAAAAGCTGTTCATGGACCATCAGATCACTTCGATCCAGGACTTTATCGACCCCAAAACGCTGGAGCGGTATGACGCATACGACCTCAATGTCTACCAGTCCAACCTGTTCCACACCCGCATGCTGGTCAAGGAGATCGACCTTCAGAATTATCTGTTCAACACGGATATCTATGAACTGCCGCCCAAGACACGGCTCAAGATCCATTCCGACCTGCGGCGCGAGATGATCGAGATTTTCAGCGGCAAAAACATCTACTGATGCTTCGATCGGAACTACAGTTCCGATCGAGTGGACGCACCGAACTGCGTTCGGATGCGTCCTTTGCGCAAATTTGCGCGCCGCAAACGCGGCACACAAATTTGCTTTCCTGTATCAAAACCGAGGTACATGCCCCCGGCTTTGATGGAAATTGCGGCTCACCGCAATTTCCAGTTTGATGCGCGCTGCGCGCGATTCCTGTTTGCGCGCGACATTCGCTCTTTTCCTATTCTGAAGAAGAAGGTATCTGCTTATGGATCAGTCCCGTGCGCCGATCAAGGAGGCGCTCGAACACTTTAAGGATATGCGCATCGTGCCGTTTGATGTCCCCGGGCACAAGCGCGGGCGCGGAAACCCCGAGCTGACCAAGTTCCTCGGCGAGCCGTGTATGACCGTAGACGTCAACTCCATGAAGCCGCTCGACAACCTGTGCCACCCGGTCAGTGTCATACGCGAGGCAGAAGAACTCGCCGCCGAGGCTTTCGGCGCGGCACACGCCTTCCTCATGGTCGGCGGTACGACCTCAAGCGTACAGGCGATGGTGCTGTCCGTGGTCAAACGAGGGGACGAGATCATCCTGCCCCGCAATGTGCACCGCTCGGTCATCAATGCGCTCGTGCTCACCGGTGCAGTCCCGGTCTATGTCAATCCGCAGATGAACGACCGGCTGGGCATTTCACTCGGCATGTCGGTCACAGACGTGAAAAAGGCGATCGAAAAACACCCCTCTGCCAAGGCGATTCTGGTCAACAACCCGACCTATTACGGCATCTGCTCGGATCTGAAGGAAATCGTCCGTCTGGGGCACGCTGCGGGCATGAAGGTGCTCGCGGACGAGGCGCACGGCACGCATTTCTACTTCGGCGAGAACATGCCCGTCTCCGCGATGGCTGCGGGTGCGGACCTTGCCTCGGTTTCCATGCACAAATCCGGCGGTTCACTGACGCAGTCCAGTTTCCTGCTGTGCGGCCCGGCCATGAACGCCGAGTATGTGCGCCAGATCATCAACCTGACCCAGACGACCTCGGGCTCCTACCTGCTCATGGTCAGCCTGGATATTTCACGCAAAAACCTTGCGCTGCACGGCAAGCACATCTTCCGTAAGGTCACTGAGCTGACCGAATACGCCCGCGAGGAGATCAACCAGATCGGCGACTACTATGCCTACGGCAGCGAGCTCGTCAACGGCGACACGGTCTATGACTTCGACGTGACCAAGCTCGCGGTCAACACGCTGGATGTCGGCCTTGCCGGCATTGAAGTATATGACGTACTGCGCGACTTTTACGACATCCAGACCGAGTTCGGCGACCTGGGCAACCTGCTCGCCTATGTCTCGGTTGGCGACCGTGAACGCGATCTGGAGCGTCTTGTCGCGGCATTGGCTGATATCCGCCGGCGCTACAAGCGCGACAAAGCAACTCTCATGCGGCAGGAATACATCTCCCCGCAGGTAGTCGCCGCGCCGCAGGAAGCGTTTTATGCGGAAAAGCAGGCGGTCGCGCTGGACGAGGCAAATGGCCGTATCTGCGCGGAGTTTGTCATGTGTTACCCGCCCGGCATCCCGATCCTTGCCCCGGGTGAACGCATCACAGGCGAAATTCTCGACTACATCCGCTATGCCAAGGATAAAAACTGCATGCTTCTCGGCACCGAAGATCCGGATGTGAACAACCTGCAAGTGATCAAAGGAGTCATCAGCCCATGCGATTGACATTTACCGAAATGCATACGCCGACCGTCGGCCTGCAGATCCAGGTCGACCGTCAGCTTTACACCGAGCAGAGCGATTTCCAGCGCATCGACGTGTTCGAGTGCGAGGAGTTCGGCCGCTTCCTGACGCTCGACGGCTATATGATGCTGACCGAGCGCGATGAATTTATCTACCACGAGATGATGGTGCACGTCCCGCTCGCCGTGCTGGGCGATACGGTCAAAAAGGTGCTTGTCATCGGCGGCGGTGACGGCGGCTGCGTGCGCGAGCTGTGCCGCTATCCCGGCATTGCGCACATTGACCTTGTCGAGATCGACGAGCGTGTGGTCGAGGTCTGCAAGCAGTTCCTGCCGACTGTGGCCTGCTCGCTGGACGACCCGCGCGTGCACATCCTGTATCAGGACGGCCTGAAATACATCCGCCGCATCGAGGATGAATACGACCTGATCATCATCGACTCGACCGACCCGTTCGGCCCGGGCGAAGGCCTGTTCACGATGGAGTTCTATGGCAACTGCTACAAGGCGCTCAAAGAACACGGCGTACTGGTCAACCAGCACGAAAGCCCGTTCTACAAGGGCGACGCGCTCGCCTGCCAGCGCGCGCACCGCAACATCGTGCACTCGTTTGAGCTGTCGCGCCTGTTCCAGGCGCATATCCCGACCTACCCGTCCGGCCACTGGCTGTTCGGGTTCTCGTCGCGCGGCATACATCCCGTGCGCGACCTTGACGCAGATGCGTGGAACGCCCGCGGCATCGAGACCCGGTATTACAACACCAACCTGCACAAGGGCGCGTTCTATTTGCCCAATTATGTGCAGAAACTGCTCGAAAAAGTAGAGGAGTAAGGCGCAAACCTGCACTCCCGCCCCCAGTGGCCTTGTCCGCTTTCCCATGCGGACGGAAAATGCGGCCTACGCGGCCGCACTGCGCACAAGAAGGGGAACACCTGCGGTTTTCCCCTTCTTGCGAATCAACCCCTTTCCCTTCAAGGCGCGCTACGCGCGCAAAGGCATTGTCCCGCTTTCGTTGGCTGCCGCCCCGCTTCTATATCACGCCAGCAAAGCCTGCTGCCACACCAGAATGGCAAACCACTTTCACAATATCATTATCATTTTGAGCATAAACCCACTCACATCGCTTCAACAAGGAGGAACCTACTATGGGAAAAGCCCTGATTATCGGCTGCGGCGGCGTTGCCGGCGTAGTCATTCACAAGTGCTGCCAGAACAGCGACGTTTTTGAGGAAATCATGATCGCCTCGCGCACTAAGTCCAAGTGCGACGCGATCAAGGAAAAGCTGGACGGCACCACCCCCACCAAAATCCGCACCGCCAAGGTGGACGCGGACAACCTCGACGAGCTGTGCGCGCTGATCGACGAGTATAAGCCGGACATTGTCATGAACATCGCCCTGCCCTATCAGGACCTGACCATCATGGATGCGTGCCTCAAGTGCGGCGTCAACTACATGGACACCGCCAACTACGAGCCCGAGGACACTGACGATCCGGAATGGCGTGCGATCTACGAGAAGCGCTGCAAGGAAGAGGGCTTCACCGCCTATTTTGACTACTCCTGGCAGTGGGCGTACAAGGAGAAGTTTGAAAAGGCCGGCCTGACCGCGCTACTCGGCTCGGGCTTTGACCCGGGCGTAACGCAGGCATACTGCGCGTACGCGCAGAAGCACCTGTTCGACCAGATCGACACCATCGACATTCTGGACTGCAATGGCGGCGACCACGGCTACCCGTTCGCGACCAACTTCAACCCCGAGATCAACCTGCGCGAGGTTTCCGCGCCCGGCTCCTACTGGGAGAACGGCCACTGGGTCGAGATCCCGGCTATGTCCATCAAGCGCGAGTATGACTTCGATCAGGTCGGCCACAAGGATATGTACCTGCTGCACCACGAGGAGATCGAGTCGCTGGCCAGGAACATCCCGAATGTGAAGCGCATCCGCTTCTTCATGACCTTCGGCCAGTCCTACCTGACCCACATGAAGTGTCTGGAGAACGTCGGCATGCTGTCCACCACCCCGGTCGAGTTCGAAGGGCACCAGATCGTGCCGATCCAGTTCCTCAAGGCGCTGCTGCCTGATCCTGCGACTCTCGGCCCGCGCACCAAGGGCAAGACCAACATCGGCTGCATCTTCACCGGCAAGAAGGACGGCAAGGATAAGACCGCCTATATCTACAACGTGTGCGACCATGAAGCGTGCTACCGCGAGGTCGGCTCGCAGGCCATCAGCTACACCACCGGCGTACCCGCGATGATCGGCGCGATGATGCTGATGACCGGCAAGTGGAACAAACCCGGCGTATTTACGGTTGAAGAGTTCGATCCCGATCCGTACATGGAAGCCCTGAACAAGTGGGGCCTGCCGTGGCAGATCAACGACAATCCGGTGCTGGTGGACTGATATGAGATTTACCGAGCT
>DXFS01000073.1 GCA_019114345.1 Candidatus Agathobaculum pullistercoris
CGTGTTCCCGACCCGTGCGGACGCTGCGGACGAGCACCTTACCAAGGTATCCTATACCGAGCGCAGCGCCAAGGCCCCGGCGGTCAAGTCGGCAAAGCCCCTCGCGGTCATCCCGGTCTTCCCGGGCACCAACTGCGAGTACGACACCGCGCGCGCGGTTGAAAACGCAGGCGGCGCGGCGGAGATCATCGTGGTGCGCAACTACTCCGCAGACGCGCTCGCCGAAAGTGCTGAGCAGCTCGAAAGCGCGATCCGCCGCGCGCAGATGATGATCCTGCCGGGCGGTTTCTCGGGCGGCGACGAGCCGGACGGCTCGGGCAAGTTCATCGCCTCCTTCCTGCGCGGCCCGGGCATCAAGGATGCCATCCACGAGCTGCTGGGCAAGCGCGACGGCCTGATGCTCGGCATCTGCAACGGCTTCCAGGCGCTGATCAAGCTCGGCCTTGTGCCCTACGGCGAGATTCGCGACGAGATGACCGGCGACGACCCGACGCTGACCTTCAACCTGATCGGCCGCCACCAGAGCCGCTATGTGACCACGCGCGTCTCGTCGGTCAAGTCCCCGTGGCTGTCCTCCTGCGAGGTGGGCGAGCTGCATTCGATCGCGATCTCGCACGGCGAGGGCCGCTTTGTCGCCCCGCAGAGCGTGATCGACGACCTCGCAAAGAACGGCCAGATCGCGTTCCAGTACACCGATCTGGCAGGTGAGCCGTCCATGGACATCGCATGGAACCCGAACGGTTCGATGTGCGCGATCGAGGGCATCACCAGCCCGGACGGCCGCGTGCTGGGCAAGATGGGCCACACCGAGCGCTACAGCCCGTTTGTCGGCAGGAATATCTATGGCGAAAAGTACCAGCCGATCTTTGCAAACGGCGTGAAATACTTTAAGTAATGGAAAAAGCGCCCCGTATGGGGCGCTTTATTCTCAAAAAGGAGCATCATCCATGACCCCCTACGAACACAAAGTCCAATATTACGAAACCGACGGCATGGGCATTGTGCACCACTCGAACTACATCCGCTGGTTCGAGGAGGCGCGCGTCGACCTGCTCGAGCAGCTCGGCTACGGCTACGACCGCATCGAGTCCGAGGGTTTTTCCAGCCCGGTACTTGAGGTATCGTGTAAATATAAGACCATGGCGCGCTTTGGCGATACGGTGCTGATCTATGCAGAGGTCTCCGACTACAACGGCGTGCGTCTGTCGCTGCACTATGAGGTGCGCGATGCACAGACAAATGACCTGCGCTGCGCAGGAGAGAGCCGTCACTGCTTCATGGGCCGCGACGGCCGTCCGGTCTCTCTGCGACGCAGCTGGCCCGCGCTGGACCATGCCTTATCCGGCCAGCTTACTGAAAACAGCTAAAAATAAAACCGCCCAACCAGGGCGGTTTTTTCTATGGTCTTGTGTAATAAATCACAGTCACTTCGCCGTTCTCGATCGACGGATAGCAGTAATTATAGATGCTGCCCGTGCTCACCGGGTGATCCAACTGGTGGTACGGCTGGGTCACATCGACTGCAATGCAATTCGCTGCAGCCGGATAGCTGACCGTCGCCCCTTCTCCCTGATCGGGGTCATTGAAGGTAAAAACACCGTTTTGATAAGTTACGGTGCGGTCAATCTCCTGGTTTTGCTCCAGCGTGATATAAGTCACGCCGTTTTCCTGCCGCAGGCTGGAGTATCGCATCAGTTCCCCATAATGCACCGCAGGGTCATAATTTTCGATCACAACATCACAATAGTGCTGCGCCCCCACGCAGATATTGACGATATCGTCACGGTCTTCATACTGTGCTCCGCCTGCCACTGCGGTCAGGTGGGTCGCACGGTACAGCATAACGGCAATTTCCGCACGGGTGACATTGGCCCGCGGGTTCAGCTTACCATCCGTACCTGCAATCACCCCAGCTGCTGTCAGCGAGCTGATTGCTTCCCGCGCATAGTCTGCAACCTGCGCTGCATCAGAGAATGCGTTCAGCGAGCCGGACTGAAGCGAAAGCTGTGTGCGGTCCAGCGTGCGTTTGAGAAATACCATAGCATCCTGCCGCGTCATATTCTGCGACGGGAGGAAGCGTCCGTCCGTTGTGCCGGTAGCAATGCCGAAAGCTTTTGCAGCAGTGACCGCCTCGCTGTAGTATGCGGTTTCCGGCACGTCTGTGAAGGATCCTTGGGAGTCAATCATTCCGCTGTCCAGCGCATCACTCATTCCGTAAGCACGATCCAGCATCACAATAAAATCAGCCCGGGTAATCGCCTCTCTCGGATAAAACAGATGATCGCCCCTGCCCTGAATGACCCCCGCCACTGAAAGTGTGTCGATCTCGCGGTGGGCCCATGCGTAGCCCTCTGCAACGTCGTAATAATAAACAGAGTGATCGGGCAAATACGCATAGGTCTCTGTGTTGTCCGTCGCGAGCGCCGCAGTCAGCACGCTCACCGCAACGACGGCAACCAGCAGCACAAAAGCTACCAGCTTACGCGTTCTTGTCATAATCTTCTCCTTGTCCGTAAGGCCTTTGCATGGGTAATTTCCTCCACCCATGCAAACTTACTGCAAGATTATAACACAAACGTCCCCACTTTTCAAGTTAAAAGATGACTAAATTTGCCGCAGCGACTTTTATTTCTTAACTTTTGTTCCTCTTTTCTCCGCTTTTTTCGCAATTTACCGACGATTTTATTACGACTGACGCACACATCGCGCATCCCATGCCGGATACCCGCTACTCCTGACTTCATCATTCCAGGCAGCCGTCCGCTTTCCGTCCGTGGAGCTCTTTACCCTTTTTGCTCCGCGCGGAACCACAGATAGCTCATCACTGTCGGCACGATTGCTGCTGCCAGGACCGGCACAAACAGCAGCACAAACCGCGCTACATCATTCGGTATGAACGCGCCCAGCAGGCCGATCACGCCTGCGGCGAAGAACAGCCGTCCGCCGATACGGTGGGTGCGGGTCCAGACCGACTCGCTGGACATCGTCCATGGATTCTTGATGCCGCAGTACCAGTTCATGCGGAACTTTGGCATCACATTCCCAATGTAAGCCAGCATAAGGCTGACGCCCAAGCAGACAAGCATCGGGATATTAAGCGTACCCGGACGCAGGCCCTCAACCACACAGATGCCGTTCATCACGATCAGGAACAGCATCATTATGATCTGGAAGCCAATGTATGAACCAAAGAATTTTTCATAGTTGCGCCGTTTGGGATCCAAATTCGGCAGGACATAAAACAGCGCCGCCATCAGCGGGGAGAGCCCCGCCACGATCCACAAATGCCACTTGGGTTCATAACCCACCTCGCCGCCGAAGTCCCACTGCATCGGGATCCTGTCCGGCAGGCGGCTGTACACTGCCGCCGCCAGTATCAGCGGCACCAGGGCCAGCAGCCAGACCGCAACCTGTGCCTTAGTGACTTTTCTCATCCTGTTCCTCTCCTTTCAGGGACGTGATCCACCCGAGGATCTCGTCGACCACAGACATGTTCAGCTCATAATAGATGTACTTTCCCTGCTTGTCGTCCAGCACCAGCCCCGCGTCCCGCAGGATGGAAAGATGGTGTGAGATCGTCGCGCCCGAAACATCAAAATGGGCTGCGATCTCCCCCGCCGCCATCGGACCCGCGCGCAGCAACGCGAGAATGTCCCGGCGGATCGGATCGGACAACGCCTTAAAACTTTGCTGAAATCCCATTTAGCGCCTCTCTTTCTCCGATTTTCTCGCAGTACACCAGCCTCTGTGCCCGCAGTGCGGGCAGCGCAGCAGCCAGTCCTCGTGCACATGGCGGCAAAACAGCAGCCGATACCACGGCATTTGGAACAACTGCCCGCATTCTCTACACCAGAACCGCCACCGTGACCGCATGACCGCCTGCCCTGCTGCCAGCACCGCCAGCAAAAGGACACCCAGCAGCGCCGTGCCTGTTGCATGCAGCATGCCCTCACCTCATTTAGATTGTTATCTAAATACAGAATACTATCACATTCCATGGATGTCAAGCATTATTTTGATAAACTTCTAAATGATATACAAAAAAAACGTCCGGCCCAACGCCGGACGCGGTGCGCAAAAGGAACCTTTTTATGGCCTCGCTTTTTCGATCATATAGGACTGCATCCCCCTGGTACACCCGTTTTTCTCGTAAAATTCTTCCACGCCCGGCTGCGCACCAAAATACAGCAGGGTCGGCGCATGCTCCCGGGCAAGGCACAGCAGGCGGCTGCCGATCCCCTGCCGCTGAAAGCCGGGCAGGACCAGCAGTTCGGTGATCGTGCCGAAATAGTATCCGTCCGTCAGGATCCGCAGGCATCCAACCAGCCGCGATCCCTCGTATGCAGTGATATTGCACGTCCTGCGCAGTGCCTCCTGTGTTTTGTCCGCGTCATACTGTCCCGGCCAGACGCTGTCCGCCAGCGCAAGAAAGGCCTGCACATCCAGCGTGCAGTCATCTACCTTATATTCCATGATATCCTTCCGGCTGTATGCATCCATTCTGGCAACCTTTCTCCATGCCTGTAAAAGCTTCTCCAGGCACACTGTCGCAGCAGAAGCGCATGGCACAACGGAGAAGTGAATCAATAAAAAATCCCGCGGCAGTGCCACGGGATTTTTCATCAGCTTTTCACTGAAAGCGTGCTTCCAGCAAACCTTACGCCATGCCGTTGAGCTTGACCGTCATCTTGCTCTTCTTGTTGGCCGCGTTGTTCTTGTGCAGGAGGTGCTTGGCAGCCGCCTGATCAACCGCCTTGACAGCGGTCGTATAAGCAACAGTCGCTTCCGCCTTATCGCCAGCAGCAACGGCCGTGTCGAACTTCTTCAGCGTGGTCTTCAGTGCGCTCTTGGCCATCTGGTTGTTCATCGCCTTGGTAGCGTTTACCTTCACGCGCTTCTTTGCAGACTTGATGTTGGGCATTCCGAAAACACCTCCTTTGTTCTTTATTCGTCAGTGTTTCTATTCTACCATCCCTTTCCGCAAATTGCAAGCACTTTTTCCATAAATCCGTATATTTTTTCCGCCGTGCTGCAAAATACATGCCAAAGGAGTGGTGAGAATGGCGTTCCGCACCGATCTTGCAGTCGAAGCGATCGAAAACATGGCCGAAGCAGCCGACACGCAGCAGGTCAGGCAGTCCGGGCGTACCATAGAAGGGTTTGACGTAAACGAAGTAGATATCCTGACCGAGTATGCTGCACGGGAGATTGGCAAGCCATGCGGGCGGTACCTGACGCTCGAGCTGGATGCGCTCATCCGCCGTGAGGAAGACGCCTTTCCCCGTGCATGCCATGCGCTCAGCTCCCTGCTGCGCGAACTGCTGCCTGCAGGGACACAGGCCGGCCCGGTGCTTGTTGCCGGTCTGGGCAACCGCATGATCACCCCCGACGCAGTCGGCCCGCAGGCAGTCGACCACGTGATCGCCACACGGCATCTGGTCGAGCAGCTACCCGATGTATTTGCATCCTGGCGGCCGGTGTCCGCGCTCGCGCCCGGTGTGCTCGGGCAGACCGGTCTGGAGACCGGCGAGGTTGTGTGCGGCGTGCTCGACCGCATCCGCCCCGCAGCCGTCATCGCGGTCGATGCACTGGCAGCCGGGCGGTTATCCCGCCTGTTGCGCACCGTGCAGCTGGCGGATACCGGCATCACGCCCGGTGCGGGCGTGGGCAACGCGCGCGCCGCGCTGAATGAGCGCACACTCGGCGTCCCGGTGATCGCCATAGGCGTGCCGACCGTGGTGGACGGCGCAACGCTCGCACACGAGATCGCCGCCCAGCTCGGCGGCCCGAGCTGTGAAGCGCTCGAGGATCTGTCCCGCCCGGTGATGATCACCACCCGCGACATTGACCGCGAGATCGCAGACGTATCCCGTATGATCGGTTATGCAGTCAATCTGGCGCTGCACCCCCACCTGACCGTGGAGGACGTGGACCTGTATCTTTCCTGACCCGGCCGCCAGTTTTCGGTCATACTCGCGGGCGGACGGGCGTATGATAGAAGCAAATGCAGGGAGGTGGCGGCCATGAGACGGCGCAGAAAACATCACAACCGGCGGCGGGGCGGCATCGGGCTGTCCGCCGCTGTTACGCTGTGCCTTGCCGCCTCGCTGCTGCTGTTCGCGCGCGCGGGCGGCGAGCAAATGGTACAGGACCTGATCAGCCGCCTTGCCGGGAACGGGGATTTCATCGCGCGCGCTGTCGCACTGGAACTGGGGCTGTCGCCCGAAACTGCCGAGGTCTATGCGCCGCGCACGGCTGCGGCCGCACGCAGCGAGGACGCGGACGATCCGCTGGCGGAGAGCACCTACATCCCGCTTGAAGAGGAGAATGACGCACCTGTGCTGGACGCTGCAGACAAGGCCGCCACCATCACGGTCAACAACGAGACCTCGTATGATGTGGACGTTGCCGCCTGCCTTGCTTCGGGCACTGCCATCCGCGCCGACGGAGACGGCCCGCAGGTGCTGATCGTACATACCCACGGCAGCGAAAGCTACACGCCGGACGCGGCTTTCCCCTATTCGCCCTCTGAAAACACGCGCACGACGGACACGCGCTATAATGTTGTCCGCGTAGGCGACGAGCTGCAGAAGGTGCTTGGGGATAACGGTGTGCAGGCTGTGCATATCCGCGATATTTTCGACTCCCCCACTTACTCCGGCTCATACGACCGCTCGCTTGCCGCCATCGAGGAGGCGCTTTCGGAATATCCGACCATCCAGGTCGTGATCGACGTGCACCGCGACTCGATCCTGACCGATGACGGCACCGCCTATAAAACCTCCTGCACGATCGACGGCACGGAGATGGCGCAGCTCATGTTCGTGGTCGGCACGGATGAAGGCGGTTTGTATCATCCAAACTGGCAGCAGAACTTAAACTATGTCACGGGCCTGCAATACCGGCTCAACCGCTCCTACCCCGGCCTGATGCGGCCGGTCAACCTGCGCACCCAGCGTTTTAACCAGCACGCGAGCGCAGGCTCCATGCTGATCGAGGTCGGCTCCTCAGGCAATACTATGACCGAGGCGCTCGCTGCCATCCGCCTGTTCGGACAGACGCTGGCTGATGATCTGACTGGTGCATAAATCTCTGCCAAAATGCGCAAAATACCCCATGCTAAGGGGTGAAACCATGGAGCAGATCACTTTTTCCGCCGATCTCGAAAGCAATATCCGCCTGATGCAGGCGATCTTCCAGGGCGACAACACCTTTGTGACCCGCCGTGCCACCGGACAAAACGGGCTTTCCTGTGCGGTATTCTTTTTCGACGGCATGGTCAACAACATCGCCATCAACCAGAGCGTCGTCCGGCCGATTGTGTGCGCGGACTGCGAGAAGGCCACGGCCGACGAGCTGGCGCGCACCATCCTGCAAGTGAACGACAGCCGCGTCGAGACCGACACGAATAAGCTGTTCGCCTCCTTCCTGTACGGCGACACGGTCGTGTTTACCGAGGGGGACGCGCGGCCGGTCGTGGTCAACACCAAGGGGTTTTCCGTACGGTCGGCCAGCGAGCCGGAAAACGAGCGCGTGCTCTCCGGCCCGCGCGAGGGCTTCACCGAATGCTTTATGCCCAACCTCGCGCTCATCCGCCGCCGGCTCAACGATAAGCGGCTCAAATTCGCCTTCCTGCGCGTGGGCAGCCGCACCAACACCGTGGTCTGCCTGTGTTACCTGGCAGGCGTGTGCGAGCAGAAGCTGGTGCGCTACCTGCGCCGCAAGCTGGAAGAACTGGACGTGGACAGCGTGCTGGACGCGAATTACCTTGCTGAGCGCATCCGCGACCACCGCTGGTCACCCTTCCCCACCCTCGGCACGACCGAGCGGCCGGACGTTGTCGCCGCCCGGCTGGTCGAGGGGCGGTGCGCGGTCGTAGTGGACGGCAGCCCGGTCGTGCTGACCGCGCCTTTTCTGTTCCAGGAGTGCTTTCAGGCAAACGACGATTATTATATCGGCTTCCTGCATGCCAACCTGTCGCGTGTGCTGCGTGTGCTTGGCTTTGTCTGCACGCTCACCTTCCCGGCAGTCTATGTCGCGCTGCTGCTGTACCACCGCGAACTGGTGCCCGCCAGGCTGCTGTTCGCAATCTCCGCCGCGCAGCGCGGCGTGCCGCTGCCCATCGGGTGGGAAACCTTTTTGCTGCTGCTCGTGCTCGAAGCGCTCAAGGAGGCGGGCGCGCGCACCCCGGGCGCGATGGGACAGACCATGAGCATTGTCGGCGGCCTCGTGCTCGGACAAGCCGCGGTCTCCGCGCGCTTTGCCGCCGCGCCGACCGTGATCGTAGTCGCGATCGCAGGCGTGACCGGGCTGATGGTGCCCAAGCTGCAGACCGCCTCGCTCTGGCTGCGGTTTGCTTTGCTCGCCGCCGCTGCGGCCTACGGGCTGTACGGCGTGGGGCTGGCGCTGGCGCTCGTGCTGGTCTGGCTGTGTCGCATGCACTCCTGCTCGGTGCCCTATCTGCTCAACCTGGTGCCGCGCGTCAAAGCCGAGCAGGAGGACGCCTGGCTGCGCGCACCGTGGTTTTTCATGCGGCACGACCGCTTTGCGGTCAAACGAGATGCCAAAAAGGGGGACAAACTGTGAAAATGCTGGTCAAACTGCTGCTTCCGGTGATGATGCTTGCATTGTGTGGGTGCTCACGCGAAGTATCTCCGGTCTCCGCGCTGGCGCTGGACAAAACGGCAGGCGGATACCGCCTGACTGCGGAGATCGTGCGGCAGGACAGTCTGGACGAAGCGGCCTCCCCCGCTTACCTCACGGTATCTGGCAGCGATATGCCCGACCTGCTGCAGCGGCTGGGCAACCTGCTGCCGGGTGAATTGTACCTCAGCCACGCCCAAGTGCTGCTGCTTGACGAAAGTGCAGCAGAGGAAAGCATTCTGCCGCTGGCAGACTATCTGTGCGCGGATAACGACGTGCGGCTCAGCCTGCGTGTAGCGGTGGTGCGCGGCAGTACAGCCGCTGATCTGCTGCGCAATGACGACGAGGTGTATGCGCTCAGCGATCTGCTCGAGCGCGCCGCCCGGGAGGGCACGCTGCCCGACATGCCGCTCTACCGTGCGGCCGAAGTGCTGCACGCAAGCGGTACCGCCATCCTGCCCGCGCTGCATCTGGACGAATTCGGCCAGACCGCGCCCGCCGGCACTGCTGTATTTGCAAACAGCCAGCTTTCCTGCTTTTTGGATGGCAGCGGGATCGGAGGGGGTGCAGCCGGTGCGTGACCGCATGTTTCCCCGCTGGGGCGCGGCACTGTTCGCCCTGCTGCCTATAAGCGAGATTTTATATACTCCGGTTACCGGACAGACCGTCTATGCCGCGGCACTCGCCAGCCTGATCTGCGCGCTGGCGTGCGCAGGCGCAGCACGTATCGCACCGCACTGGCAGGGCTATCGGGTGCTGCAGTGGTTGCTCGCGCTGCTTGCAATCTGGCCGCTGTGCCGCTCGCTTGCGCGCATGGGGATCTTTTTGCAGCAGACCGTGTTCGGCAAACGGCCGCTTTGGAGCCTGCTTCTTCTGCTTGCCGTATGTACGCTGCTCGCCGCATCCACCGGGCTCAACCGCTGCGCAATGTGGGCGCTGCCGGTGGCATGGCTGACCGGGACGGTGATCGCGCTTTCCGGCGTCCTGACCATGACCCAGCTCAACCTGTCCTACTGGCAGGCGCCGGGCGCTTCGCTGCCCAGCCAGACGCTGGATATCCTGCGCTCGCTGCTGCCCGCGGCGCTGGTAATCGCCCTCTCCCTGCCCGACGGGCTCGCCGGTTCTGCCTCCCGCGGCATGGCGGCGGGAGGTGCGCTGTTCGCACTGATCAGCCTGCGCGCGGCGCTGCTGCTCGGCGTGCATACCGCCGCCCTGCTGCCCTATCCGAATTTCTCCGCCGCAGGTCTTGCCGCCATCGGCGATTTTGCGCGGCACGGCGAAGTATTCTTTGCGGTCCCGCTGCTGCTGTGTGAACTCGGGAGGTGTGCCGCACTCGCCTGCGTGCTTCTGCTGCCGGTCACGCGCACCTACGGCGTGCCACGGCTCAAGCCGCGCCTATCAGACCGTAATAAACAGAGGAAACCGCGCTGATACAGCGCGGTTTCCTGTTTACCTGATGTTTCTTTGTGGACTTGCCCGTCAAATATTTTTAGTCATCCCAGTCATCGTCGTCATACCGGTCGTCCCAATCGTCATCGTATCGGTCATCATCGTCATCATACCGGTCATCCCAGTCATCATCATATCGGTCATCATCATACTGATCGTCCCAGTCATCGTCGCCGCGGTCGGTATCGCGCTCGATGATATTGCCGGTGGACGCATCAATCGTAAACTCATACTCTGCACCGTTGTACCAGATCTTGACTTCATATTCCAGACGGCCGTCGTCCTCGTCAATGTCAAAATCGCGGATGTTTGACGCAGTCGCGCCGGACACTTGGTTCAGTGCGATCTGCTTAGCGCGCTCTGCGCTCGTTGAGGCCGTGGTCTGGGTGCCGCGGTAATGCTCCGCGTCGCGGTCATTGCTCACGATCGCACCGGTGTTGGCATCGATCTCATAATCATACTCGGTATAGCTGCTGCCAGACCTGTAGATGAACTCGATCTCGTATTCCAGACGGCCATCGTCCTGGCTCAGCTCGCGCTCGACGATGACCACCTCGTCCGCGGTGCGTCCCGCATGGTTCAGCGCAATTTCATACGCCTCGGACATGCTGATCTTCGCATTGCCCGCTGTCGAGCCAGTGCCGCCGGTGGGATAATTGGTATCAAAGTCGGTCACTTCGCCAGAGAGGAAGACCGTGCCGTCGGTCGCATCCCACTCAACATTCATGCCCATCAGCTCGCCGATCGCGCGCAGGGGCAGATAGATCGATCCCTCGTACAGCAGCGGGTCGACCACCTTGCCGTTTACATCGCGGAAAGTACGCGCAGTGCCGTCGATGACAATAGTGTAGTCCGGACGCATCTGGACGGTGATCTTCTGCTCGGTCGCAGTGGTATCCGGCGTGCCGTTTGTCGCGCCTGTGGTGCGCTCGCCGGCGATGGTGGCGGTGTTCGTGGTGTTGTCCCAGTTGACGTTCTTGCCCATGATCTCGCCGATCGCACGGATCGGGACATAGGTCGTGCCCGCGTAGCTGATCGGGTGCACTTCCTCGCCCTGTACGTTGTAGAACGTCTGTACAATGCCGTCAATGCGGACCGGGACGTTCGGGCTGAGCTCCGCCGTAACACTGTACGGCGCATTCGCGGCGCCCGCCGCGCCGCACAGCAGGGCGGCAAGCGTCATGGTGCAGATCAATTTTTTCATGGTGTTTTCCTCCCTTTATAAATTGCTTGGTTAATCATCAAAAACCGACTCAGCGTCCCATTCGCGAATGGCGCCGCTGTAAGCGTCGATTTCGAAGTCGTACTCCATTCCTTGATAAATAATCCGGCCTTCGTATCTCAGGCGCCCATCATCCTCATCCAGATGTAAGCTGAGGTCCTTTTCAGTAGCACCCGGTACTTCTGCCAATGCGATATCGCGCACCTCCTGCTCGGACAAGTAGTCCGTGCTGTGTATCGTCCCCTGTGTATACTCGATGCGTTCCACCTCGTTATCCATGCTGCGGATCGCACCGGTCGTGGCGTCGATTTCGTAATCGTATTCTTTCACCGCCCCATCGTCCGCATAGACCACGAATTCCACATCGTACACCGCAACGCCGTCATCGTAATCAAGCTCGACCGCCATCGGCATTGTGCTGCTCTCTGCAACACCCGCATCTTCCAGGGCAATGCGCTTGGCTTCGTCCTCACCGATCTGGCCGGATGCTGTCGTATCCTGTTGGGGGGATGCCGCTGCTGCTTGCTGCTGTGCAGAAGCATTACCGGCTTCAATTACTGTGCCGGTCATTGCATCGACCACATAATAGTAATCCTGTCCGTTTGCTGTGAACCGCACCTCGTAATATGCCATGCCATCGTCCTGCTCCAGCTCAGCTTTGGTGAAGGATGCATCCGAACTGTCCACCTGCGCTGCAGTCAGTGCAGCTGTCTTTGCTGATTCCATATCGATATAGGACGCCTGCCTGCCCGTCTGCGCGGACGGAGAGCAGCCTGCGAGCAGCGCTGTAAGAGCCAGTCCGGCGGCAATTGCGAAATACCCGTTTTTCATATTGCTCACGCCTTTCCTGTTTTTGTTGTATCCAGCATAACAGCGTATCATTAAAAGAATATTAAAACAGTAAATTTTTCTTCGAATTTTTTTCAGCCTGCTGCATGGCCGGAAAGCGCAGCGTAAAGCAGCTGCCCTCGCCCTCCCGGCTGTCTACCGTCACTGTGCCGCCGTGCAGTGCTGCAATCTGACGCACCATGGTAAGGCCCAGCCCTGTGCCGCTGCCTGCGCCGCGTGAGGTTTCCACCTGATAAAAGCGCTGCCAGATCTTATCCATCCGGTCTGTCGGGATGCCGATGCCGTCATCCCGTACGGAAAGCAGCAAATCTTCCTCTGCCCGGCGCAGCGTGACCCATATATGCCCGTTCTCACGTCCGTACTGTGCAGCATTGTTAATCAGGTTCTGCAGCAGGCGGCTCATCAGCGTCACATCGAACCACGCCTCGATATCCGGCTGGATATCCGTCTGGATAGTGACGTTATGCGGCAGCTTCGGCTGCTCTGCACAGACCACCTCAACCAGCCCGCTCAGGTCAGCGTGCTCAAATGCAGCGCGCTGTGTACCTTGCTCGAGCCGGGTCATCTGCAGCAGCTGGGAGATCAGATCGCTCATCCGTTTTGTCTGCCGCTCGATCACCTCGATTGCCTCGGTAAACTGTTCCGGTGTTTGCGCATTTTGGCGTGCATCCTCGCACTGGGCCAGGATAACCGCAACTGGCGTGCGCAGTTCATGCGAGGCGTCCGAAGTAAATTGTTTTTCTGATTCAAACGAAGTTTCCAGCCGGGCAAACATATTGTCAAACGCCTGCCCCAGCCGACTGAGTTCATCTCGGCCGGACGGCAGGCCGATGCGCCGGGACAGGTCACGCCCTTCACTGATCTCACCGACTGTGCGGATCATGCGGTCGATGGGCTTAAAGGTTGATCGCGCGAGCAGATACGCGCCCAAGCCGCCCACTATAGCTGCCAGCGGCAGCAGCAGGAATGCGATCAACGCCAGCTCGTCCAGCACATCCGCTGTATCCGGCGCGGCTGTCACACCGCGCACCCACACACCGTCTTCCCAGCCAAAGGGCAGCCAGAAATCCACCACATAATAATCGCTGCCGGTTCCCTCCACTGCGCGCGCTGCACCGTTTTCAAATTCCGTTTCCGCCGGGAAAGAAAGCGGAGGCTGTCCGGCAAGCAGCGCACCGGAGGCATTGTAGACCAGGATATAGATACCGTCTTGGGCAAAGGGGAAATCTTCGCGGAAGGACAGCACGCCATCCTTTTTACTGATACCCGACAGGTTGTCACGCACCGTAGCGGTCATTCGGTCATAGGTGTGTCCAGCCACGACCGAGCTGCTCAGCGCCATCATGAACCCCAGTACCAGCGCCACCAGAAGCAGCATAAGCAGCGTGATCCAAATGGTCAGCTTAAGTTTAACGGATAATCGTTTCACGGCTCCTCCTTCATGACCCAGCCTGCACCGCGCACTGTATGGATCAGCTTTTTGTCAAATCCGGCGTCGATCTTTTTGCGCAAGTACGTGATATAAACATCTACTACATTGGATCCGCCCGCATAGTCATAGTTCCAAATGTGGTCTTCTAGGCGCGTGCGGGAAATGACCGTTCCCCTGTTTTGCAGCATATATTCCAGTACAGCATACTCTTTGGCTGACAGCCGGATTTCCTTTCCGCCGCGCGCAACTGTATGGCTGACGGTATCCACCGTTAAATCCGCGAGCGTGAGCACGCTTGTTTTCTGCGCTCCGTATTTGCGTGTCGCCGCACGGATGCGGGCAAGTAGCTCGTCAAAATCAAAAGGCTTGACCAGGTAGTCGTCCGCGCCGAGATCCAGCCCTGCGATCCGGTCCTGTATACTATCGCGGGCAGTCAGGAAAATAACCGGGGTCGTATCCCCCTTTGCACGCACTGTCCGCAGTACCTCATGCCCATCCTTTTTCGGCATCATGATGTCCAGCAGAAGGCAGTCATACTCTGCCCCCAGCAGGCAGTCCAGCGCGGCCTCCCCGTCGAAGCAGGCATCCACGCTGTACCCCGCGCGCTCGAGCGTGCGGCAGATCAGCCGGTTGAGATCACGCTCGTCCTCTGCTACCAAAATCCGCATTTTTCTTCCCCCGTATTCAAATTGACTCGTTAAATTCATTATAATACTTCTTACCTTTTTTTCAAGGTGCGCGCACGCACGCAAAAAAAGAAGGACGCCGCCGCGTCCTTCTTTTTCACAAAACCCTGCCCAGTAGTGATGCTGCAACAGCTAAAATATATACGTGTGCCGGATAATAGATATAGAACAGGTATTTCATACCCCGCCCGCGCCGGCCGTTGTACAGCAAAATAAACGGCAGTGCCAGCCACATGAAGAATACCGACAGGACAACCGTCCAGTCAAAACTGGACAGGCATTGCAGCGCAAGAGCCGCACACAGAAACAGCGTATAGAATACAGCTACTGCCCGCTTATTGTTCCGGCAATAGTAGAAACCAATACCAATCAGTACGATCACTATACTACCTTCGCACCAGACCGGGCTGGGCACAAAAATTGTCGCCAGCTGCACTGCCAGCGGCGAGACCGGCATCAGCATCTGCACCGGTATAATCGAAAGCAGCAGCGCCGCCATTGCCAGTGCATAGAGCACTGCGCAGCCGCGCCTGTGTTCCCGCCATGCCCTGCGCAGATTCTCGATCCACCACAGATAGATCACGATGACCGCCATCGTGGTAAAGATGCCATTCAGCACGATCACGCCATTTTGCATCGGAAAACAAAGATTCACAAACAGGTTGCCGATTTGCATGAGTACGCCGCAGACATACAGCCGCAGCAGGTACCTTCCCCGGCTGTGCGTGTGGGCAAACCCTTCGGTCACAAAGAACACAAAGATCGGCGCGGCGATACGGCCGATCAGGGTCATGATCTCCGGCATATCGGCCAAACTGCAGCCAAAATAATAGATGTGGTCTATCGTCATGATGATAAGCGCGATCAGCTTAAGCTGGAACCCATCCAGTCCGTTGTACCGTTCGAGCGGCACCGCTGTATATTGCATATTTACTCCCTCCGCAATTGCATCATTGTTCTATATGAATAATACAATAATGCATTGATTTTGTCAATGCTTGTTTTTATATGCGCGCTTTGCTATAATAAGCAAAAAGGAGAATCACGACCATGAATATACAGATTTTCGGTAAGAACAAGTGCTTTGATACCAAAAAGGCGCAACGCTGGTTCAAAGAGCGCGGCATCAAATTCCAGATGATTGACCTGGCTCAAAAGGGCATGTCCAGGGGCGAGCTGGACAGCGTCCTGAAGGCGGTCGGCGAGCTGGATGCGCTCATCGACGAAAAGAGCAAGGGATATAGCTCGCTTGCCTATCTTGCGTACGACGAGGACAAGAAGGAAAAGCTGCTCGAGGACGGGCTGCTGATCAAAACGCCGGTCGTGCGTAATGGGCGGCAGGCGACGGTCGGGTATCAACCCGAGGTCTGGGCGACCTGGGCGTAACCTGTCCATCCTTACGCGCCCGGCGGGGCGGCTTGCCCAACAGGGCAAACGTGTATCTGGCTCTTAGCTGGCGGGAATGCGGCCTGCGCGGCCGCACTGCGGGCAAGAGGGAGGAAACCACATCGGTTTCCTCCCTCTTGTCAATCACCCACTTTCCCTTCAGGGCGCGCTGAGCTCGCAAGGGTAAGTGACGCTTTCCAGTTGCCGCCCGGTTGCTGATACGACAGGCATGGTACGGCTGCTACCCCAGAGGGAGCGGACCGCTTCACGCAGCGGCTCGCCCCTGTTTTTGTCATGCCTGATTCTGTTTTAAAAAGCAGCGCAGCTGCCCCGGCGAACGTATCACAACCGCTTTTCCAGGATATTTCTGTGCACAGTCCAGCAACCGCTCCCGATACTGCCGTGAGCGCCCCTCCCATAATATCCATTTGGCAAACTCCGGATCAAACTTTTCCTCGCATCCTTCACCCATGTCCGGACGGGTACGGCCGCGGTAACGCAGGTACCGCTTAACCGCGCGGAAAAAGCAGATGCGCCGCGGGAACAGCAACAGGATGATCCGGTCGGACTGCACCAGTCTGCGGTCAATACACAAATTGGCATAATTCCCATCGATCACCCAGTCCGGCTGCGCCAGCGTTTCTTCGAGCATCTGCTGCGCCTCCGCCCGGTCGCGTTCGCGCCAGCCGCGCGTAAAATTAACCCGGTCGAGGTGCAGCACGCCGCATCCATACTGTGCAGCCAGCTGATTTGCCAGTGTTGTTTTACCCGCCCCGCTGTATCCCATAATAGATATTTTCATGGTTTTCCCCCGTTCAAAAAAAGAGCCGCAGTGCGGCTCTTTTTCATTTAGTTCTTCAGGCTCTGAATGGGCGCCGGGATACGACCGCCGCGATGGATGAACTTCGCGGGCGAGCCGGTTGCGATCGGCATGATGGGCGCAGAGCCCAGCAGGCCGCCGAACTCGACCATATCGCCGACCTTTTTGCCGATGGCCGGGATGACACGCACCGCGGTCGTCTTGGAGTTGACCACACCGATGGCGATCTCATCTGCGATCAGGCCGGAGATGACCTCGGCAGTCGTGTCGCCGGGTACCGCGACCATGTCGATACCGACCGAGCAGACCGCGGTCATGGCCTCGAGTTTCTCGAGCGTGAGCGCACCCGACTGCGCGGCCGCGATCATGCCCTCGTCCTCGGACACCGGGATGAACGCGCCCGACAGGCCGCCGACAGACGACGACGCCATCACGCCACCCTTTTTGACCGCATCGTTGAGCATGGCGAGGATCGCGGTCGTGCCGCAGCCGCCGCAGACCTCCAGGCCGACTTCTTCGAGGATGCGCGCGACCGAGTCGCCGATCGCCGGGGTCGGCGCAAGCGACAGGTCGACGATGCCGAACGGTACGCCCAGGCGCTCGCTGGCGATCGCGCCGACGAGCTGGCCCATGCGGGTGATCTTGAACGCAGTCTTTTTGATGACCTCGGCCACTTCGTTGATCGAACAGTCGCCCGCGCGGCGGATCGCCGACTGCACCACGCCCGGGCCGGATACACCGACGTTGATAACAGTCTCCGGTTCGCCGATGCCGTGGAACGCGCCCGCCATGAACGGGTTATCGTCCACCGCGTTGGCAAATACCACGAGCTTGGAGCAGCCCATCGAGTCGTTATCCTTGGTCAACTCGGCGGTCTGCTTGATGATACGCCCCATCAGGCCGACAGCATCCAGATTGACGCCCGCCTTGGTGGATGCGACGTTGACTGACGAGCAGACCAGATTAGTCTCTGCCAGCGCCTCGGGGATCGAGTTAATCAAAATCTCGTCACCCTTTGCAAAGCCCTTCTGCACGAGCGCAGAAAAGCCGCCGACGAAGTTGACTCCGGTCGCGGAAGCAGCGCGGTCGAGCGCCTTGGCGAGCGGCACATAACTGTTCGCGGTCGTTACCGCGCCGATCATCGCGATCGGGGTGACCGAAATGCGCTTATTGATGATCGGGATGCCGAGCTCGCGCTCAATCTGCTCGCCCGTGGCGACCAGCTTTTCCGCGCGGCGGGTGACTTTGTCATAAATCTTGTCCGCCAGCACGTTGACGTCGTCGCTGGCGAGGTCGCGCAGCGAAATGCCCATCGTGATCGTACGGATGTCGAGGTGCTCCTCCTCGATCATCTTGATGGTTTCCAGAATATCCTTTGTGTTGATCATTGACATAATTACAAACCCCGTATCAGCCCATAACAGGAGATTTTTTCATTTCCGCGCCGCGCCCCATCGCGCACCGCGCGCATTAAATAGAAAATGGCAGCTCCGCTGGCATTTTCATAAAATCCGGGGACATGCGCCTCGGATTTTATACAAGGGGCAGAAAAAGTTTCTGCCGGAACTTTTTCTGCCTTTGGATGTATCCGTGCCATCGGCACGGTACATCCTCTCGCTCAAACCTGTACGGTTTGAGCGAAATTTTTTTAGATTTTGTGCATCGCGTCGAAAATGTCCTCATGCATGGTGTGGATTTTCATGCCGAGTTCCTCGCCGTCCCTGTCCAGCAGATCGGCCAGCGCATTGAACTCCACCGTGCACTTGTCGATATTGACCAGCATGACCATCGCAAACATGTCCTCCATGACGTTCTGCGAAATGTCAACAATATTAACCTGATGCTGATACAGCGTGTCCGAAATCTTGGCAATGATGCCCGTGCGATCCTTGCCGACCACCGTGATGACTGCGCGCATAATTGTTCCTCCGAAATCAATTGTTGTTCATATTTGCAGAATGGAGACATGCTCCATTCCAAATCATTCATTTTCTATCTGTTCCTGCCCCGCCTCAACGATGGTATTGATGATGCTGTTGGACACGAGAAATCCCTTCTCGGTCAGATACCACCGTGTGCCCTGGTGCGCGACCAGTCCGTTGCCCATCAGGCTGCGGAACGCTTCCTCATAGGGCGTGGAGTCGATGTTATAACGCTTCTCCAGGTCGAGGAAGTCCACGCCGTCCGACGTGCGCAGGCGCACCATCAGGTATTCGCCCTGCCGCTGGAAGCTCGCGACCTCGTCCTCGTCGCGCAGGATGTCCTCGCCGTTTATGTATGCCTTGATATCGCGGGCAAACTCGAACCGGCGGCCGTTCATGAACGAATGTGCGCCCGGACCGAGGCCGAGGTATTCAGACAGATCCCAGTATTTCATGTTGTGCCGCGAGCGGAAACCCGGCTTGGCGAAATTCGAGATTTCGTAATGCTCAAAGCCGTTTTTACGCAGCAGCTCACACATGGCGAGATAGGTATCCGCCTGTGCATCGTCATCCGGCAGGACTGGGTTTTCCCGCCCCATCGGGGTGCCCGGTTCGAGCTTGAGTCCATAACACGACAAGTGCCGCGGCCCGAGCGCCAGGCACTGCTCGACCGAGTCGAGAAGCATTTCCTGCGTCTGCCCGGGCAGGCCGTACATCAGGTCGAGGCTGATGTTGGTGAACCCCTTCTCCCGCGCGAGGTCGACCGCATCCTTCGCCTGCTGGAACGTGTGGATACGCCCGATCTTTTTCAGTTCATCGTCATGCGCGGACTGCACGCCGAACGATAAGCGGTTCACGCCCTGCTTTTTCATCGTATCGAGCACCTTTTTGTCTGTGCTCTCCGGGTTGCACTCGACCGTGATCTCCGCATCGTCCGCGATCGGGAACTTGTTCCGCACTTCCTGCAGGATGCGGCCGAGGTACTTCGGCCCCAGGCAGGTCGGCGTGCCGCCGCCGATGTAGACCGTGTCCACCGTGTAGCCGCTGCATGTCCTGCCGTAGTCGCGGATGTGGTTCAGCAGCGCGGAGACATAGCCACGCATCAGGTCTCGGTCGGGCACGGAGTAAAAATCGCAGTAGCCGCACTTGCTCACGCAGAACGGGATGTGGATATACAGCCCGAGCGGCCGGTTCCGGTAACTAAACTTACTCATGATTCCTCATCCAGCTTCAATACCGCCATAAATGCCTCGGTCGGGATCTGCACCGTGCCGAGCGAACGCATCTTCTTCTTGCCTTCCTTCTGCTTCTCGAGCAGCTTCTTTTTGCGCGTAATATCGCCGCCGTAGCACTTAGCCAATACATCCTTACGCATCGCCTTGACCGTCTCGCGCGCAATGACCTTGCCGCCGATCGCAGCCTGGATCGGCACCTCGAACAGCTGGCGCGGGATGTTCTCCTTGAGCTTTTCGCAGATGCGGCGCGCGCGGCCATAAGCCTTTTCGCGGTGCACGATGAACGACAGTGCGTCTACCTGATCGCCGTTTAACAGCATATCCACCTTGACCAGATCGCTCGGCCGGTAGTCGAGGAACTCGTAGTCGAGCGACGCATAGCCCTTGGTGCGCGCCTTGAGCGCGTCGAAAAAGTCGTAAATGATCTCGTTGATCGGCATTTCGTAATGCAGCTCGACCAGGTTGGAGTCCAGATACTGCATATCCTTAAATACGCCGCGGCGCTCCTGGCACATGGGCATAATATTACCGACAAACTCCTGCGGGGTCATGATCGTCGCCTTGACGAACGGCTCGCGCGCCTCTTCGATCAGGCCGGGATCGGGATAATCATGCGGGTTGTCGCAGTGGACAGTTGTGCCGTCGGTCTTGACGATCTCATACACAACCGAAGGCAGCGTGGTGACCAGATCGAGGTCGAACTCGCGCTCGAGGCGCTCCTGAATGACCTCCATGTGCAGCATGCCGAGGAAACCGCAGCGGAAACCGAAGCCCAGCGCGACCGAGCTTTCCGGCTCGAACGACAGCGCTGCATCGTTGAGTTGGAGCTTTTCCAGCGCGTCGCGCAGGTCGGGATACTTGGAGCCGTCCTCGGTGTAGATGCCGCAGAATACCATAGGCTGCGCCGGGCGGTAGCCGGGCAGCGGCTCGGCGGTCGGGCGGTTCGCCTCGGTGACTGTGTCGCCCACGCGGGTGTCGGATACGGTTTTGATGGACGCGGTGAAGTAGCCGACCTCGCCCGCGCACAACTCCTGCTGGGGCGACAGGCCGAGCGGCAGCATATAGCCGCACTCCAGCACCTGAAATTCCGCGCCCGTAGCCATCATTTTGACCTTCATCCCCGGGCGGATGCTGCCCTCCATCAGGCGCATATACACGATGACGCCCTTGTAGGGGTCATACTGGCTGTCAAAGATCAGCGCACGCAGCGGCGCGTCCGCGTCGCCCTTAGGTGCGGGGATGTCGGACACGATGCGCTCGAGCACCTCGTGGATGTTGATATTCATTTTCGCGGAGATCTCCGGGCTGTCCTCGGCCGGGATGCCGATAATGTCCTCGATCTCCTGCTTGACGCGCGGCGCGTCCGCCGCCGGCAGATCGATCTTGTTGATGACCGGCACGACCTCCAGCCCCGCGTCGATGGCGAGGTAGGTATTGCCAAGCGTCTGCGCCTCGATGCCCTGCGCCGCGTCCACGACCAGCAGCGCACCCTCGCACGCGGCGAGCGAGCGCGAGACTTCGTAATTGAAATCCACATGCCCGGGCGTGTCGATCAGGTTCATCTCATAGGTCTCGCCGTCGTCCGCCTCGTATTCCATGCGCACCGCACGCGCCTTGATCGTGATGCCGCGCTCGCGCTCGAGATCCATATTGTCCAGCAGCTGTTCCTCCATCTCGCGCTGGGACACGGCCTTGCACTGCTCGAGCAGGCGGTCGGCCAGCGTCGACTTGCCGTGGTCAATATGCGCGATAATGGAAAAATTTCTGATATGCTCGCGATTTTTCACACCGGAAGCTCCTTATCTGTTCCTTGATTGCAATACAGATTTATTATATCATGTCTGCGCCTGTCCCACAAGCGTTCTTTTGCATAACGTGCACCGGCTTTGGGCGGGCGGGAGCCGTCATTTTTTTCACAAATTTGATTTTCTTTTGCTTTGGATTTCACGACGCTGCGCTATACTGTTTCCTGTGATCGAGCTTCTATCTTTCTCTTTTCTTTTATACTCTTCCCAAGGCGGGGACGGTTTCGGCCGTCCCTGCCGTTTTACTGTTTGTGAACTGCTGTGAAAAAAAGCTTGCATTATGCTGCAGACAGGTATATACTTTATCTGAGCAAAACGGTAAACCGCTTTGCACAACCGAATATCAGGATTCTTCAGGGCAGGGTGCAATTCCCTACCGGCGGTACAGCCCGCGAGCGGACGCCTTTTGGCGAAAGCATGATTCGGTGAAACTCCGAGGCCGACAGTATAGTCTGGATGAAAGAAGAATGCGCGGAATATTGGGAGTTTTCCCTTTTTTCCGTATGTTTGCTGTTCTGGAATACCCTCTGGTATTTCAGAATTTTTGTTTTATGCGGCAATTTTGCGCGTCCCGGAGATTCTGTCTTCGGGACTTCTTTATTGCCGAGGTGATCCTATTTGCAAAAAAATAACCAAACTTTCATGCGCCGCGCGCTCGAACTGGCAAAACGAGGCGCAGGGCGCGTCAGTCCCAATCCGATGGTCGGCTGCGTGATCGTCAAAGACGGCCGCATCATCGGCGAGGGCTGGCACGAGAAGTGCGGCGGCTTACACGCCGAGCGCAATGCACTGAAAAACTGCACGGCGGACCCCGCGGGCGCAGACTTGTATGTCACGCTCGAGCCGTGCTGCCACTGGGGCCGCACGCCGCCCTGCACGGACGCGATCCTCGAACGAAAAATCGGCCGCGTGTTTGTCGGCTGCCTGGACCCCAACCCGCTCGTCGCGGGCAAAGGCGCGCAGATCTTACGCGACGCGGGCATCCCGGTCGAGACCGGCGTGTGCGAGGACGAGTGCCAGCGTCTAAACGAGGTGTTCTTCCACTACATCACGCACAAAACGCCCTTTGTGGTGCTCAAGTACGCGATGACGGTGGACGGCAAGACCGCCGCCTACACCGGCGACAGCCGCTGGGTGACCGGCGAAGCCGCCCGGGCGCACGTCCACGAGACGCGCAACCGCCTGACCGGCATTATGGCAGGCGTGGGCACAGTGCTTGCGGATGATCCCCTGCTCACCTGCCGCATGGAAGGCGGCCGCAACCCGTTGCGCATCATTTGCGACAGCCGCGCGCGCACTCCGCTGGACAGCCGGATCGTCCGCACGGCGCGCAAAGTGCCAACCATCCTCGCGGTCACGGAGCAAAATGAACGCACCGCGGCGCTTGCGGCCGCGGGTATCGGCATCCTGCTGTGCGAAGCAGATGCACAGGGACACGTCTGCCTCACCGATCTGATGGAGCAGCTCGGCGCGCGCCAGATCGACAGCATCCTGCTCGAAGGCGGCTCGTCGCTTGCCTTCTCCGCGCTGGAATCCGGGATCGTACGTAAGGTGCAGGCATACATCGCGCCCAAGCTGATCGGCGGCGCGGATGCAAAAACACCGGTCGGCGGCGCGGGCTTTGCCAAAATGGCGGATGCGCGCACGCTGCAAAACCTGACCGTCACCCCGCTGGGGGAGGATTTCCTGCTGGAAGGAGATTTGCCATGTTCACCGGCATCATCGAAGAAATAGGCACAGTGCGCCGCATCGAACGCGGCGCCAAAGGCGCGCGGCTGACCATCGGCGCGAAAACCGTGCTCGATGGCACGAAAATCGGTGACAGCATCGCCACCAATGGCGTGTGCCTGACCGTCACCAGCATGACGGCGGACAGCTTTTCCGCGGATGTGATGGCCGAGACCCTGCGCCGCTCCGGGCTGGGTGCGCTGCAAAGCGGCTCACCGGTCAACCTCGAGCGCGCCATGCCCGCGGACGGCCGCTTCGGCGGGCACATCGTTTCCGGCCACATCGATGGCACGGGCACGGTGGCCGCCCTCCGGCGCGAGGACAACGCGGTCTGGGTGACCGTGCACGCCGCCCCTGCCCTGCTGCGGTACATCGTCGAAAAGGGCTCAGTCGCGATCGACGGCGTCAGTCTGACGGTCGCCGCGGTGGATGCGGACGGATTTTCGGTATCCATCATCCCGCACACGGGCGCGCAGACCATCCTGCTCGGCAAGCGCCTGGGCGATACGGTCAACCTTGAATGCGACGTAATCGGCAAATATGTTGAAAAGCTGCTCGGGCCCCATCAGGAAGAGCCGGGCGGTATTACCATGGAATTTCTGGCACAGAACGGATTTTAAGGAGAGACACTGCAATGAACAATCTGGTTGAACAGGCGCTCCGCGACCTGCGCGAAGGCAGGATGGTGCTCGTCATTGACGACCCCGACCGCGAAAACGAGGGCGACCTGATCTGCGCGGCGGAATTCGCCACCACGGAAAACGTCAACTTCATGGCAACCCATGCCAAGGGCCTGATCTGCACGCCCATGTCGGGCGCGCTGGCAGACGCCCTCGGCCTGCCGCCCATGGTGGAGGACAACACGGACAACCATGAGACCGCCTTTACGGTCTCCATCGACTACAAGGACACGACCACCGGCATTTCCGCCGAGGAGCGCGGCCTGACCGCCCGCATGTGCGTGGCGGAGGGCGTAAAGCCGTCCGACTTCCGCCGTCCGGGGCATATGTTCCCGCTGCGCGCGGTCGAGGGCGGCGTGCTCAAGCGCACCGGCCACACCGAAGCGACGGTCGACCTGTGCCGCCTCGCCGGGCTCGCGGAATGCGGCCTGTGCTGCGAGATCATGCGTGAGGACGGCACCATGATGCGCACGACCGAGCTCAAGCAGTTCGCGGCGCAGCACGGGCTGACCATGCTCTCGCTTGCGGATATCATCGCCTACCGCCGCCAGACCGAAACGCTGGTCGAGCGCGTGGCGTGCGCCAAGTTCCCCACGCGGTACGGGCAGTTCATGATCTACGGCTATGTCAACAAGCTCAACGGCGAGCACCATGTCGCCATGACCATGGGCGACGTGGGCGACGGCGAGCCCGTGCTCGGCCGCGTGCACTCTGAATGCCTGACCGGCGATGCGCTCGGCTCGGCGCGCTGCGACTGCGGCGAGCAGTACGACGCGGCGATGAAGATGATCGCGCGCGAGGGGCGCGGCGTGCTGGTCTACATGCGGCAGGAGGGCCGCGGCATCGGCCTGATCAACAAGCTCAAAGCTTATGAATTGCAGGACCAGGGCATGGACACGGTCGAGGCCAACGTGGCGCTCGGCTTCCCGCCCGACCTGCGCGACTACGGCATCGGCGCGCAGATCCTGAGCGACCTTGGCGTGCACAAGCTGCGCCTGATGACCAACAACCCAACCAAGGTGGTCGGCCTCGGCGGCTACGGCATCGAGATCGTCGAGCGCGTGCCGATCCAGATCGCGGCCAACCCGTATGACGCATTCTACCTCAAGACCAAGCAGGTCAAGATGGATCACATGACACAGTACAAGTAAAAGACCATATATAAAAGGAGAAGACCGACATGAAAGTACTCGAAGGAAAACTGGTAGCAGGCAAGGGCAAATTTGCGATCGTCGCCTCGCGTTTCAATGAATTTATTGTCTCCAAGCTGATCTCCGGCGCGGAGGACACCTTTGTCCGCCACGGTGTGGATACGGACGACATCACGCTGGTATGGGTGCCGGGTGCGTTTGAGCTGCCGCTGGCAGCCATGAAGCTCGCGCAGTCGGGCAAATACAGCGCCATTGTGTGCCTGGGCGCGGTCATCCGCGGCTCGACCAGCCATTACGAGCTGGTATGTAACGAGGCAGCCAAGGGCATTGCGCAGGTGAACCTGCAGACCGGCGTGCCGGTCACCTTCGGCGTGGTGACGACCGAGAACATCGAGCAGGCGATCGAGCGCGCCGGCACCAAGGCGGGCAACAAGGGCGCGGATGCAGCGCTCACCGCACTTGAACTGGCCAACCTGCTGCCGCAGTTTTGATCGCCCTTACCTTATATAATACACCATATTTCTTCAATGTTCGACAAAAAGCAGCGCCCCAGCCGTATTCCGGCTGGGGCGCTGCCCTGTTCTATGCTGTTTTCTGTCAGTCGATGTTAAGCGCCTCGCGCAGCACATGCAGGCTGGCCAGATGTCCGTCCAGCATGGAAAGCGTCAGATCCTCCATTTCCAGGGAAATCTCATCGTCGTAGCCCGACATGCGCACGACCGAGAAAAATTCCTTCCACCACTTGGCGTCGTGCCCCGCGCCGACCGCGACATAGTTCCATGCGCGGCGCGCAAACGCGTCGATCGGCTTGGTGTCCAGCATGCCGTTGGGCTGCCAGTAGCGGCGCTCGGGCCTCGAGTCCTTGCCGTGAATGTGATAGATCGCGCCATGCTCGCCCAGCACACGCGCCGCCTCGATCGGGTCGCCGCCCATCCAGAACAGGTGCGAGGGGTCGAGGTTCATGCCCACCATCGGGCCGACCGCGTCGCGCAGCCGCAGGCAGGTCTCCGGATTATACACAAGCTGCATGCCGTGGTTTTCGAGCGCGATCTTCTCAATGCCGCAGTCCTGCGCCATCTTCACGATCTCCTTCCACGCGGGGATCGCAACCTCGTTCCACTGATAATCCAGGATATCCTGCGTTTCCGGCGGCCAGGAGGTCGTGATCCACACCGGGGTCTTATCACCCTTGCAGCCCGCGGGCAGGCCGCTCATCATCACGATCTTTTTCACACCCAGCATGCGCGCCAGCTCGAACGTTTTTTTCGTCACGTCCATATCCTTTTCATACGCGAGCGGGTTGCCGGAACAGTTAAGCGCACATAATTCCAGCCCCTTTTCGCGCATCGCGTCGTACCATTTTTCGCGCGCCGCTTTGTCGCTGACCAGCAGATCGAGGTCGCAGTGCGGCGCTCCCGACCAGTTGCCCGTGCCGATTTCCAATGCAGCAATCCGCTGCTCTACACAAAACTCCAGCATTTTGTCATACGGCATATCCAAAGTACAGGTTTTTATTGCCAGTTTCATCGTGATCCTTCTCCCCTGTTAATTTGCAATAATTTTACCACACTGTAACCTTTATCCGCAAGATATGTCTCCAAAATATACTCAAACAAACAGCATATTGACTGTCTTTTTGCTGTCGTTTTTGTGAAAAAGTCCAAAAAATGCACAATGCACACACTTTCGTCCGCCTAAAGTTTTACTTTCTTTGTAAACCTGCACAAATCCTACCAAGGGCAAAACACTATTAACGACAAAAATAACAACTAACACTTGCCAAAGCGGAGATGATGCATTAAAATATTAGCAGAACGTTGGAGCGTTCCACCCTGCCCCGGCAGGAAAAACGAAGAGCAGGCTGCGCAGACAACTTTGCAGGACGGTGCCCCCTCCTGCTGGTCCGTGGGTAGTTCCCGGAAGATGCCTGCCAGCCCTGCACGAAAAAAGGAGAGAGGTTTTATCATGAAGAAGAGACTACTGGCAATGTTGCTCACAGGCGCACTGTGCGCAAGCATGGCGGCATGCAGCAGCGGCGGCGAGGCCTCCACTGGCGAAACCGGCGGTGAGACCGGCGGCGAGTCCAGCGGCAGCGGCTACTCCGTCGACGTCATCCTGAAGACCACGGCTTCCGAGTACTGGCAGTACGTGCAGGCTGGCGCAATGGCTTACCAGCAGGACAACCCGGACGTTACGGTAACCGTTAAGGGCGCCCCGTCCGAGACCTCCTATCAGGATCAGCTGAACATGATCCAGACCGACCTGGCCGATGACTCCTATGACGGCTACGTTATCGCACCGCTGCAGGCGGACATGGTAGCGAACCTGATTTCGGGCCAGACCAAGCCGATCGTTGCGGTTGATACCAAGATCGATGCTCCCGAAGTTCTGTCCTTCGTCGGCACCGGTAACGAATCCGCTGGTGCGCTGGGCGGCGCGGCTGCGGTAGAGGCTGCTAAGGCTGCTGGCTGGACCGACATCAAGGCGATCGAGATCGCCGGCGTTCAGGGCGACACCACCAACACCGACCGTATGAACGGTTACATGAAGGGCATCGAAGAGGCTGGCGGCGACTTCCTCGAGGACGAGGTTCAGTACGCTGACGCAGTTGCTACCAAGGCTGTTGACGCGATGAACGGTATCATGTCCCGTCATCCGGAAGGCATCGCTATCATCTGCGCGAACAACGACGATATGGCGATCGCGGCTGCTAAGGCTGCTGCTGATTCCGGCAACGAGGCGTATGCCAACACCATCTTCCTCGGCTTCGACGGCATCCAGTCCGCTTGCGATGCGATCCTTGAAGGCCGTCTGACCATGTCCGTTGCGCAGCAGGGCTACGAGATGGGCTACATGGCGGTTGAGGCTGTTGTCAATGCGCTCAACGGCGAAACGATCGAAGAGTTCATCGACTCCGGCGCTGACGTTGTAACGGCTGACAATGCGCAGGAGCGCAAGGACACCCTCCAGGGTTACCTCGACGCTGTTGCGTAAGCTTCCCAACTGTATATCGGGTGTGAGTAAATAGCTAATTGGTAACGCCCCTGTATAACGAGCAAATCATCATACAGGGGCGTCGCTTTTTCAGGAGACCCGGCGCTTCATTGCCGGCGCCGGACGGGTATACCTCAGATAAGGCTGGCCGTGCCGAGAGCGGCCGCGGCCGAGGTTTGCACCAATCCCCCATCTCGGAGAAGAAAAGGTGATTATGCAATGAGTGAATACGTAGTAGAGCTGAAAAACGCAACCAAGCGGTTTCCGGGCGTTGTGGCTCTGAAGAACATGAACCTGGCGGTAAAGCCCGGTGAGATTCTCGGCCTGATCGGCGAGAACGGCGCGGGTAAATCCACGCTGATCAAGGTTCTGACGGGCGTGCACCAGGCGGACGAAGGCCAGATCTTCGTCGACGGCGTGGAGCAGCACTTCAAGGACCCGAACGATTCGGCTGCCGCCGGCATCGCATGTGTTTATCAGGAATTGAATATTGAGAAGCTGCTCAGTATTACCGACAATATTTTTATCAACAAGTGGATCAAAAAGGGTGGCCTGCTTGACTACCCGACTATGCACAAGAAGGCCAAGGAAGTTATGCTTTCCCTGGGCCAGGATGTTGACCCCACCAAGCCTGCAGGCAACTTTGGTATGGGCGTTCAGCAGATGATCGAGATCGCCAAGGCGGTTCTGATTGACGCAAAAATGATTATTATGGACGAGCCGACCTCCTCTCTTGGTGAAAAAGAGGTTGAGCAGCTGATGAAAACCTGCCGCGAGCTGCGCGATCGCGGTATCGGCATCGTCTTTGTATCGCACAAGCTGGAAGAGCTGTTCGAGCTGTGCGACCGCGTGACCGTCATTCGCGACGGCGAGTATATTTGGACGAAAAACGTCAGCGATACGAACAACGACGACCTGATTGCAGGCATGGTTGGCCGTACGCTGGAGAACCAGTTCCCGAAGGAATTCGGCACCAAGGGCGAGTGCTTCCTCAAGGCCGAGCACCTGGAAGAAGGCGGCGTGCTCTACGACGTCAGCTTCGAGGCATACGGCGGACAGATCCTCGGCTTCGCCGGCCTGGTAGGCGCCGGCCGTACCGAGACCATGCGCGCGATCTTCGGCGCTGATCCGCTCGACGGCGGCAAGGTATACGTCCACGGCAAGGAAGTCAAGATCAAGACGCCGCGTGATGCCATCAACGCGGGCATTGCGTTCCTGACTGAGGACCGTAAGGGCCAGGGCCTTGTTCTTGCACAGACGATCCGCACGAACCTGATCCTTGCCAATATGAAGGGCTTCAGCAATGGTCTTTTCCTCAATGAGAAAAAGATCCTTGAGAGCGGCGAGAAGAACATCGCTTCTCTGCGCATCAAGACCCCGTCGATCGATGAAATCGTCGGCCAGCTTTCCGGCGGCAACCAGCAGAAGGTGGTTATCGGTAAGTGGGTCAACACGGATGCGGATATCTTCATCTTTGACGAGCCGACCCGCGGTATCGACGTCGGCGCAAAGGTTGAGGTTTACAATGTAATGAACGACCTGGTAAAGCAGGGCAAATGCGTAATCATGATTTCCTCCGAAATGCCTGAGATCCTCGGCATGAGCGACCGCGTTATCGTTATGCGCGGCGGCAAGATCATGGCGGATGTCGACCGCGACAGCAAGCATTTCAACCAGGAAGATCTCATGAAAGCAGCATGGGGAGGTACTTTAGATGACTAAGACAAAGAAAAAGGGTAATTTTAGCCAGCTCGGCGTACTGATTGCGTTGATTCTTCTGTGCGCCGTCCTGTCCGTAATCACCGGCGGCCGTTTCCTCCGTGTGAACAACCTGATGAACGTACTCGATCAGACAGCTTTTAACGCTATGCTGGCAATCGGCATGCTGCTCTGCCTGATCACCGCCGGTATCGACCTTTCGGTTGGTGCGAACGCAGTGTTCTGCTCCTGTATCGGCGGTATGCTCGTCCTGCGCGGTGTTGATAACTCTTTCATTATTATCGTTGCCATTATCATCTGCGGCAGCCTGATCGGCCTGATCAACGGCCTGCTGCTGACCCGCCTGCACCTCCCCCACCCCTTCGTATCCACCCTTGGTATGAAGAACTTCCTCTGGGGCATGGCGCTGCTGGTAACCGGCTCCTCGATGGTTTCCGGTTTCCCGGATGGCGTTATGTGGCTGGGCAGCAAGACCATCGGTGGTGTTAAGTACAGCTTCATTCTGGTCATCATCCTTTACATCATCATGCATGTCCTGCTGACCCGTACCTCTCTCGGCCGCTCGATCTTCTGCGTAGGCGGCAACCCGGAGGCAGCCCGTCTGTCCGGTATCCATTCGGACAACGTCCTGACCTTCTGCTACACCGTTTCCGGTTTCTGCGCAGCGCTGGCCGGTATCATCACCATCGGCCGTACCTCGATCTGCAACGGTGCTGACGCTGTTCAGCCGTACGATACCGACGCGATCGCAGCCTGCATCATCGGCGGCGCTTCGTTCATGGGCGGCAAGGGCACCATGCTCGGCACCATGCTCGGCGCCCTGATCATCGGCACGCTCCGCAACGGCTTCACTCTGATGGCTGCTTCCTCGGCTATCCAGAACATCGTGCTCGGCCTGGTTATCATCGTCGCTGTATTCATCGACGTTACCCGTGAGCGCATGGAGGCTAAGGCTCGCCGTCTGGCTGCTAAGTAAGAGATACACTCTTTGCTTATACAACCTTTTGAAAAGGCTTCTGCAATCCGCAGAAGCCTTTTCCAGTTCCCATCGTAAAAATGGGTCATCACCCCGCATTGCGCCCTTGAACGGACGTGCATTTTGTGAGACAATATAAGATAAGGGAAGCGGTCTGCCCGCTCCCCGTACCCATAATCTTTCTGAAAAGGAGAATATATCTATGCTGAATATTGGCGTTATCGGCTGCGGTGCGATCGGCCGTGACCACATCCGCCGCCTGCATGATCTGGTGCCCGGCTGCCAGGTCGTTGCATGTGCAGACTATTTTGAGGAAGCGGCTGTAAAAACCGCCGCGATGTATGACGGGATCAAGGCTTATCAGACCGGCGAAGAACTGATCGCGGCACCCGAAGTGCAGGCGGTTGTCATTACCTCTTCCGACCCAAGCCACGCGGGTTATGTGCTGGAGAGTCTCAAGCATGGCAAATATGTGTTCTGCGAGAAACCTCTGGCACAGAACGCAGCGGACTGCGAGAAGATTATTGAAGCAGAGCTTGCGCACGGCAAGCGTCTGGTACAGGTCGGCTTTATGCGCCGCTATGACCGCGGCTATGCTGAGATGAAGCGCATCATTGACTCGGGCGAACTGGGCGCACCGCTGATGATCCATGCGTGCCACCGCAATGTGTCTCAGCCGGACGGCTTCCAGACCGAGATGGGCGTTTCCAACGTCGCCATTCACGAGCTGGACATCTGCCGTTGGCTGCTGAGCGACGAATACGAGAGCGGCCAGGTACTCAAGGTGCGCCAGTCCGCCTGCTCGACCAAGGGCTATGATAACCCGCAGATTGTGCTGCTGGAAACCAAGTCGGGCGCGCGCATCGACGTCGAGGTACAGGTTGCTGATGCATACGGCTATGACATCCAGTGCCAGGTCGTGTGCGAAAAGGGCACGGTCAACCTGCCTGACCCGTACGCAGTTGTCAAGCGCTCGAACGCAACCCGCTCCTTCCCCATCCTGACCGACTGGAAGGACCGCTTTATCGAGGCATATGACATCGAGCTGACCCACTGGGTCAAGACGCTCGCCGAGACCGGTGCGCCGGACGGCCCCTCTGCATGGGACGGCTATGCAGCCTGCGTAGCAGCGGACGCACTCAACCGCTCGCGCGGCACAGGCAAGTTCCTGCCCATCGAGATGATGGACAAGCCCGATCTGTACAAATAAGACAAATATCCGGATCAAAAAATGGCATGGCCTGCAATTGCGGGCCATGCCATTTGCTGCTATACTGAAAGAAAAAGGTGGGATTTGCATGAAACTGATTTTCTGGGGCTTCCTGCTTGTCTTTCTGGATTTTTCGCTGACATTCAATGGGGTTGGCTTTGATCTCCTTCCGGATTCCGTTGGGTATCTGCTGATCTTTCTCGGCGCCGGGCGCATGCGGGAGGAAAGCGGTTCCTTTTCACGGATGCGACCGATCTCTTTGGTGCTGGCAATCGTGAACTTTGCCGCGCTGATCATCAATCCGTTCGGTCCGATCGAATTGACTTACAGTTGGCCGGCAGCACTGGCTGTAACTGCTTTTTCCCTGCTGATGCTTTTCCTGTACCTGTATCTGCTCTGGCTTCTGGTGCGCGGCGTGCAGGATATGGAGCAGTATTATGGCTGCCCGTTCAATGCACACACGATGCGCAAAGCATTTATCGTTACGCTGTGTATTTCGATTACAGCCCAGATTCTGGCTTGGATTCCATATTTCGTCCTGCTCATCTTGCCGCTTGGTCTCGCCGTTCTGGTTACGTCCATTGTCCTTCTTGTGCTGCTCTGGCGTGCGGCAAAGACATACGACCGTCTGTGCGACGGCAGCGGCCCCTCGGACGGCAACGACGAATACTATCCCGGCAGCGAGGATTAGCGCCCGGATACGGGACGATTTACCCGCCCATGCCCTGTTCTGCCAGCAGCGGAAGGGGGCTGACAAGATGAAAAAACTTTGTACGCTCCATGATGCGGCCAGTAACCTGATCGAGGATATGGCGCCGAACAGCGGCCGTATCGAATGGAAACGGAACCGATTAGGATTGAGCGGCGGTTCGATTGACACCGACCTGTTTAATGGGCTGCCCGGTGAGGGCTGATCACACAAAAGGCTTGGAAGATACGCTTCCAAGCCTTTTTTCACGCCCTATTACTTTTCGCTGAATGCGTCCTTGACCTTATCCCAGAAACCCTTTCGTTTGGACTGGTTTTCATCGGTCGCGCTTTCTTCAAACTCGCGCAGCAGCTTCTTCTGCTTTTCGGACAAGTTTTTCGGCACCTCGATATTCACGCGCACATACTGGTCGCCACGACCGCGCCCATTGACGTTCTGGATGCCCTTGCCCTTCATACGGAATACCGTGCCGGGCTGCGTGCCTTCGGGCACCTTGTACTCCACGCGGCCATCGATCGTCGGAACGCGCAGCGTGTCGCCCAGAGCGGCCTGCGCAAACGAGATCGGGATCTCGACGTATACATCCTGCCCCTCACGGGTGAAGATCGGATGCGGACGGATGGACACGGTTACAAACAAGTCGCCCGCCGGACCGCCGTTGACGCCCGCATTACCCTGCCCACGCTGCTGGATGGACTGACCCTCGTCGATGCCGGCGGGGATGTTGACCTTGAACTTGCGCGTCTTGCGCACGCGTCCCTGGCCGCCGCACTTGGCGCACGGCTTTTTGATGATCTTGCCCGTACCGCGGCAGTTCGGACACGCGGACTGCGTCTGGAACATGCCGAGCGGGGTGCGCTGGGTCTGGGTCACCGTGCCGGTGCCGCGGCAGTTCGGACAGGTCTCCGGGCTCGTGCCGCGCGCCGCTCCGGTGCCGCCGCATTCGTCGCAGTTTTCGATGCGGCTCACCGAAATCTCCTTTTCACAGCCAAAGGCTGCCTCCTCAAAGGAAAGAATGACGCTCTGCCGGATGGACTCGCCGCGCTGCGGCGCGTTGCGGCGCTGCGAGCGTCCGCCGCCGAACCCGCCGCCGAAGAACGAACCAAACAAGTCGCCAAGGTCGCCCATGTCGAACCCGCCGAAGCCACCCGCACCTGCGCCGCCGCCATAACTCGGGTCGACGCCCGCAAAACCAAACTGGTCGTACTTGGCGCGCTTATCCGCGTCGGACAGCACCTCGTACGCCTCGTTGACTTCCTTGAATTTGTCCGCTGCCTCGGGGTTATCCTTATTTAAATCGGGGTGGTACTTGCGCGCCAGACGGCGGTAGGCTTTTTTCAGTTCGTCCTCACTTGCGCCCTTCTGTACGCCCAGCACCTCGTAATAATCTCTTTTGTCAGCCATTATGATCCCTCAAATGGTAATGAAATTACAGTGCCGTAGGGCGGCAACGCCCCGGCCTGCCGCAAACGCGGCGGCCATGAAGCGTTCCGCCCTACCCTGCTGATTACTTGTTATTGTTGTCGTCGTCCTTGACCTCAGTAAAGTCTGCGTCGACGAAGTCACCCTGCGGGCCGGACTGCGCGCCTGCGCCCGGCTGGCCGCCCATGTTCGGGTCGCCCTGCGGCGCCTGCTGCTGGTAGATCTTGCCCGCCAGATCGCTGAACTTCTTGGAAAGGCTGTCGGTCGCCATCTTGATCATCTCGGTATCCGTGCCCTTGAGCGCTTCCTTGACCTTGTCGATCTCGGCCTGCACGCCCGCCTTTTCGTCAGCGGACAGCTTGTCGCCCAGATCGGTCAGCGCCTTCTCAGACTGGAACACGAGCTGCTCTGCGCTGTTGCGGATCTCAACCGCTTCCTTGTTCTTCTTATCCTGCTCCGCGTACTGCTCGGCCTCGTGCATGGCCTTGTCGATCTCTTCCTGCGAGAGGTTGGTGGACGCGGTGATCGTGATCTTCTGCTCCTTGCCGGTACCCAGATCCTTTGCGGATACGTTTACGATGCCGTTTGCGTCGATATCAAAGGTAACCTCGATCTGCGGTACGCCGCGGGGCGCCGGCGCGATGCCGTCCAGCGTGAAACGGCCGAGGGTCTTGTTGCCCGCTGCCATCTCGCGCTCGCCCTGCAGGACGTGGATCTCAACCGAGGGCTGGTTGTCAGCCGCGGTGGAGAAGATCTGGCTCTTCTTGGTCGGGATGGTGGTGTTGCGCTCGATCAGCTTGGTGCACACGCCGCCCAGCGTCTCAATGCCGAGGGACAGCGGGGTAACGTCGAGCAGGAGCACGTCCTTGACCTCGCCGCCGAGTACGCCGCCCTGGATGGATGCGCCGATGGCAACGCATTCGTCCGGATTAATGCCCTTGAAGCCGTCCTTACCGGTGATGCCCTTCACCGCTTCCTGTACAGCCGGAATACGGGTCGAGCCGCCGACCAGCAGAACCTTGGACAGGTCGGAAGCGGACAGGCCGGCGTCCGACATTGCCTGACGGACCGGACCCATGGTGCGCTCGACCAAATCAGCGGTCAGCTCATTGAACTTCGCGCGGGTCAGCGTCAATTCGAGATGCTTCGGGCCGGTAGCGTCCGCGGTGATATACGGCTGGTTGATCGAGGTCTGCGCCATGCCGGACAGCTCGATCTTGGCCTTCTCAGCAGCTTCCTTCAGACGCTGCATGGCCATCTTGTCGGTGGACAGGTCGATGCCGTTGGACTTCTTAAACTCTGCAACCATCCAGTCAATGATGCGCTGGTCGAAGTCGTCGCCGCCGAGGTGGGTATCGCCTGCGGTGGACAGAACTTCCAGAACGCCCTCACCGATGTCGAGGATGGAAACGTCGAACGTGCCGCCGCCGAGGTCGTAGACCATGATCTTCTGCTCGGCTTCCTTATCTACGCCGTATGCCAGCGCCGCTGCAGTCGGCTCGTTGATGATACGCAGCACTTCGAGGCCCGCGATCTTACCCGCGTCCTTGGTCGCCTGACGCTGGGAGTCGGAGAAATAGGCCGGGACCGTAATGACCGCCTGCGTTACCGGCTGGCCGAGGTAGGCTTCCGCGTCCGCCTTCAGCTTCTGGAGGATCATTGCGGAGATCTCCTGCGGGGAATAGGGCTTGCCGTCGATGTTTACACGGTAGTCAGAGCCCATGTGACGCTTGATGGAAATAATGGTGCGGTCCGCGTTGGTAACAGCCTGGCGCTTTGCCACCTGGCCGACCATACGCTCGCCGTCCTTGGAGAACGCGACAACAGACGGGGTCGTGCGCGCGCCTTCCGCGTTAGGGATGACGACGGCTTCGCCGCCCTCCATAACGGATACGCAAGAGTTTGTCGTACCGAGGTCAATACCAATGATTTTGCCCATGATTGATTGCACTCCTTTATATGATTCAGATACTTTGTTACCATTTATCATCGCGCCGACCGGCGCGTATCTATCAGGAAATTTCAGCTTTCTGAAATTTCCATAAAATCCGGGAGCATGTATCACGGATTTTATTCCTTAAGAGCGGCGCGGTTTCGTTTATCGGAACCGCAAAGCGACCCCAGATCTGTCCGGACATCTGTCCGGCAGATCTGCTTCGATCGAAAGCGTGCTTTCGATCGAGACGCAGTTAGTTTGCGACCTTCACCATCGCGTGACGGATCACCTTGTCGCCGATCTGGAAGCCCTGCTGGAACACCTCGGCGATCACATTCTCGCCCAGCGACTCATCCTCCACGTGCATCACTGCATTGTGAAAGTTGGGGTCAAAGGTGGTGCCCGCAGAAGCCTCGATCACCGTGACGTTCAGCCCCTTAAGGCTTTCGGTCAGCTGGGTCATGGTCATCTCCACGCCCTTTTTATATTCGGCATCCGCCGTCTCCGCCTTGATCGCGCGCTCGAGATTATCGTAAGTCGGGAGCAGCGCGGTCACCGCGCGGCTGACCGCGTCGGTATACGCCTGCTCGCGCTCACGCTGGCTGCGCTTGCGGAAATTGTCATATTCCGCTGCCATGCGAAGATAGCGGTCGTTTAACTCATCGAACTTGGCCTTCCACTCGTCGTCCGGCTGCGCAGCGGTTTCCGCCGAAGCCGCCTGCTGTTCGGCAGCGTCTGCGGCCTGCTCTGCAGCCTTCTGTTCGGCCTCGGTGGCTTCCGTCTGTTTCTTCTTGCTCATGTCGTTTCATGCCTCCATTTGCCCGGGAATCATCGGTCCCCGTCTTTATCGTCCAAAAAGGTTTCGGCGATCAGCTTGTTCAGTCCCTTTGCAAAGCGGCTGAGCCGCGCAGACAGCTTGGCATAATCCATGCGGGTGGGACCCACAATACCGATCATACCCTGCCCGATCTTGCCGATATCGTATTTTGCGTAAATCGCTGAGGTTTCACTCAGCGGGTTCTCGCCGTTCTCCGGCCCGATGAAGAACTGGATGCCGTCGATCTTACGCGTCGCCGGCAATAAATGCCTGCGGTCGTCCTCCATATAATCGAGCAGCGCCTGCGCCTTGTGGGTATCCCGGTATTCCGGAAAGCGCAGAAGCTTATTGGTACCTTCCAGAAATACCTCCTGATCGCTCAGTTCCTCGATCAGCTCGGCCACATACTCGGCAACCGGTGCGAGAAGTGCGGTCAGCCCCGCAGCACGGCGCACGATATCGAAGCGCTCGGCTGTGATATGGCTGAGCGGCAGGCCGGTCAGTGTCTGGTTGAGCACATAGGTCAGCAGCTCCGCCTCATCTTTGGATACGTCAGTCATGGTGCGGACCATTTTGTTTTTGACTGTACCCGAATCTGTGACCACCACGATGACAAAATTCATTTTATCCACCGCGATGATCTCAAACTGCCGGATCGAAATCTGTGTCATTGTTGGCGTGACTGCAACCGACGCGTAATTGGTCAGGCTGGAAATAATCCGTCCTGCTTCCTGGATCAGCCGGTCCAGTTCGCGTACTTTGGTATGCATGATTTCGTGAAGATCATCGTCCTCACCGGTATCCGGCGGCTGCTCCATCAGTTCGTCAACATACAGGCGGTACCCCTGTGGTGAGGGGATTCTTCCTGCCGAGGTGTGCGGCTTTTCCAGGTAACCCATTTCCTCCAACTCACTCATCTCATTGCGGATGGTGGCGGAAGAAAACGGGAGGGAATGTCCTTCGGTCAGCGCTCTGGAGCCGACCGGTTCAGCTGTCCGGATATAGTCGCCGATAATAGCCTTCAATATTTGTTTTTTTCGTTCTGAAAGCTCCACTGAAGCAGACTCCTTTCTCGCCGCTTAGCACTCCACTCCCCCGAGTGCTAAATTAAATTTACCACTGCTCGCCTGCAAAGTCAAGTATCGTTTATGAATATTTTGTTAAATGATTGGGAGCATTTTATCACCCTTATGCTGAGACTGCTAAACTGACCAAAAAATGTGCGGAAACCCGATTCTGTTTGGTTGTTTTGGCTTGCATACTATTGCGTGCAGTGGTATTATTATAAATAGAGAGAAAGGCGGTATTCTGACCGCTATGAGAGAGAAAATTATTCCATTTTGAGAAGGAGAAAAATTATGAAGGAAGTCAAAGTCGGTATTGTCGGTCTGGGCCGTCTGGGTTCGGTTCACGCCGAAAACCTGGCGTTCAAAATCCCCGGCTGCAAGCTGGTTGCTGCCTGCTCGCTCGAACAGAAGGAGCTCGACTGGGCACAAGATTATCTCAAGGTCGACTATGTCACAACCGACTACAAAAAAATGGTGGACGAAGCGGATATCGAGGCAGTTGTGATCGTATCCTCGTCTCCCGAACACTGCTGGATGATCGAATACGCGCTTGACGCAGGCAAGCATGTATTCACCGACAAGCCGCTCGGCTGCTCGCTCGAAGAGTGCAAGCGTGCGGAAGCCGCTGTCGAGCGTCATCCGGACAAGGTCTTTTTCCTCGGCTTCATGCGCCGGTATGACCCCTCCTACGCAGACGCCAAGGCACAGCTCGATGCCGGTAAGATCGGTAAGCCCTATCTGGTCAAGGCGACTGGCCTGGATCCGGAAGCACTTGTCGAGAGCTGCATCAAGTTCTCCAAGACTTCGGGCGGTATTTTCATCGATGCTGCCTCGCATGATATCGACCTGATGCGCTGGTTCCTCGGCGGCGAGGTGACCGAGGTTTATGCCGCCGGCACCACGTTCAAGCATCCCGAATTTGCGGAAAACGGCGACACCGAGACCGGTATGGCTATGCTCAAGTTCGACAACGGCACCGTAGCATTCCTGCATGTCGGCCGTACCGCTCCGCACGGCTATCACACTGAGACCGAAATCGTCGGCACAGAGGGCCATCTGCGCGTAGCTGGCGTGCCGTGGAAGGATCGCGTGATGGTATACGACCAGTACGGAGCGCGGCAAGAGATTGTCGAAAACTTCCCGCAGCGCTTTGCGGAAGCTTATCTGCTTGAGATGGTCGATTTTATCGACTGCGTGCAGAAGGACCGCAAGCCTGAGCTGACCGTATACGACGGCACCAAAGCAACCATCGTTACCTACGCGATCACGGATTCCTTCCACTCCGGCAAGGCCGTTAAGGTTGAGTATTGATCCTGCAAGCAAAGCAAACAGAAAACCAGGCCGCGGACGATAGTCCGCGGCCTGGTTTTTTATTGCCGGCGGCTGCCGAATGGCGCGGCAAGCAGCAGCACCATAACCACCAGATAGACAAAATAGATGCCGTATGTCACCTCATTGCTCCACGGGAAGCTCGCCTGCGGATTCTGGAATGCAAAAACGATGAACAGCGCCGCAAACAGCAGCATCGCTGCTCCAATTAGACGGCAGACCGTTTTTCTGCCCATATCCGCCTCACTCTCCCCGGTAATGCCGGATGAGAGCCTGCGTGCCGAGGTCACCCATGCCTTCGGCCTCAAGGTCACCGTACATCGCACACACCCGCTCGAGGATGGGCAGCGAGCCCTCCTGCGAAAGGGCGATCTTCATGTCCTTGATAAAGTGTTTGAGGAAAAAGCCGGGGGCATAGTCCTGCTTTACCATTTTAGGCATCAGATTTTCCATCTGCCACGAACCTGCTGCTCCTTTGGAAATGCTGGCAAGCAGCTTATCCGGATCGAGCCCCGCGCGCTCGGCATAAGACAGCGCCTCGCACACGCCCGCGATCGTACCCGCAATTGCAACCTGATTGGCCATTTTGGTGTGCTGACCCGCTCCTGCCGGTCCCTCGTAAACGATCTGCGAGCCCATTGCCTGAAATACCGGCAGGCAGGCTGCAAAATCCGCCTCATCACCGCCTACCATGATGGACAGCGTACCGTTTTTCGCACCCGTGTCGCCGCCCGAAACCGGCGCGTCCAGCACATGCAGGCCGCCCGCCTTCCCCTGCTCTGCAATACGCACCGAAAGCGCCGGATCGGTGGTCGTCATGTCGATCAGATAGGCGCCCGCCTGTGCAGCGGAAAGAATGCCCTTCTCCCCGAAGTATACCTGCTCCACATCTTTCGGATAACCGACCATGGTAATCACCGCGTCGCGGCCGGCCGCACACTCCGCCGCCGTGTCGCACCACTGCACCCCGGTCTCTTCCAGAAAATCTGTCAGCTTGGATTTGGTACGCGAATAGATTGCCACTTCATAGCCTGCCTTCAGCAGATTCTTCACCATAGAACGCCCCATTACGCCCACACCGATAAAACCGATCGTTTGCATTGCTTTTCCTCCTCATATTCCTTTCTGCAAATATGCTGCAAAGCGCAGGCCTTGCCTGCGCTTTGTTCCTTATTAACGGTCGCCCAGCGGTACATACGGCGCAGCAGGCTGTACGCAGCGGTATGCCGGACGGATGATCTTGTCCGTATTGATCAGTTCCTCCAGCCGGTGCGCACTCCAGCCGACAATACGCGCAATGGCAAAGACCGGTGTATACAGCTCAGGCGGCAGCCCAAGCATGGAATACACAAACCCCGAATAGAAATCCACATTGGCGGAAACACCCTTGTAAATATGCCGCTCTTTCGCAATCACCTCGGGTGCAAGACGAGCCACCAGCGAATACAGTTCGAAATCCGCATCCCTGCCCTTTTCGTGCGCCAGCTGGCCGACAAAGGACTTGAACACCTGCGCACGCGGATCGGAAATCGAGTATACTGCGTGGCCAAGGCCATAGATCAGTCCCTTGTGGTCAAACGCCTCACGGCGCAGCAGCCGCTCCAGATAATCCGCAACCGCTTCTGCATCGGTCGGATCGGTCACGTTCTTTTTCAGGTCTTCAAACATCTGCACAACCTTGTAATTGGCACCGCCGTGCTTCGGCCCCTTGAGTGAGCCGAGGGCTGCGGAAATGGCGGAATAAGTATCCGTACCTGATGAAGTGACAACATGCGTTGTAAACGACGAGTTATTGCCGCCGCCGTGCTCCATGTGCAGCACAAGCGCGAGATCGAGCACCGCGGATTCCAGCGGCGTATATTTCATGTCCGGCCGCAAGATGCGCAGAAAGTTGGACGCCGTGGACAAGCTGTCCGACGGATAATGGATATACATGCTGCCGCCGCATTCGTAATGGTTGTATGCGTGGTAAGAATAAACAGCCAGCATCGGGAACACCGAAATCAGCATCAGACACTGGCGCAGCACGTTCGGCAGGCTGATATCGTCCGCGCGGTCGTCGTAGGAAGCGAGTGTCAGTACGCTGCGGGACAGGCTGTTCATCATATCTCTTGTCGGCGCTTTCATGATCACGTCACGCGTAAAGTTGGTCGGCAGCGTGCGCCCTTGGGCGAGCAGGTTTTTGAATTCACTCAGCCGCTTTGCGTCCGGCAGTTCGCCGAACAAAAGCAAATAAGCAACTTCCTCATATCCCCGGCGGCCGTCTTTCATAAACCCCTGCACCAGATCATTGATCCGGATCCCACGGTAATACAGCTCACCATCGCACGGAACCAGCTTACCGTCCACTTCTTTTTTGGAGATGATATCAGAAATATTGGTCAGCCCCGCCAGTACACCTTCACCATTCAAGTCTCTCAGGCCGCGTTTGACGTCGTATAATTTATAAAGCTGCGCATCGATCTGATCATGCCGGCGGCAAAGATCCGCCAGTGCTTCTACGCGCGGCGTTACCTGCAGGATATCCTGTTCTGTCGTCATCTTGTGTCCTCCTTTTCCGGGGTATACTGCTCCATATATTTATTTTATCCGGAAAAGCGCAAGGCTTCAACGACAAAACGGTAACATCCTGTTAAAAATCTGTGAACAATTAAATTGTCAGCATGGTAAATCGGCGCATCATTCCTCGTCATCCCCAATCGCCTGCTCGGTTTTCCGGCGGCGCTCACGGGCATAGCGGAACGAAACCCAAGTGATCAGCAGCAGAAGAATGGTCACCGCAGGCACCATGAAAATCAGCTGGGATGCAAAAGCCAGCAGGATATACGGCACGCTCATGGACGCCCAAGCCGCACCACTGAAGAACTGTATTATACACACCACGGCAGCTGCTCCTGCGCCCGCCAGCAAGCCCTGCACCAGGTAGTGCTTCCATGGGTAACGGTCGGCCTCGGCAAAGGCGTTGTCATCCATCAGGCCCTTGCGGCTCATCAGGAACAGGGATACTGCCCACGCCAGCATCAGCACCGCAAATTCGATCAGGTTGATCGAAGAATCGACCACTGTCGAGCCCTCCAGCCGGACACCGATCGCCTGCAGCAGGATATCCGCCAGAATACCGAAGCTCAGCAGATGGAATCCGATCTTATAGATGCGGTTGATCTCCGCGACCACCCGCTCGTCCTTCGCTTTGTAAAACAGTTTCATTGTGTCTTCCTCCTTACCAAGGCAGCAGTACCTGCCTCTGCCGCTCACGGTTGATATACTCGATCCGCGTTCTGATCTGTTTCATCTCAGCTATCCTCCCAAAACAGTTGATCCAGTGTTTTGTCCAGCGCCTTGCAGATCGCAATGCACAGGTTCAGCGTCGGGTTATAGCCGCCCGCTTCGATCAGGCCTATGGTCTGGCGCGTCACGCCGACCTTTTCAGCCAGCTCGGCTTGTGACAGCTCTTTTTCTACCCGCGCGAGTTTGAGCTTTTTGTTTTTCATGCGCTCACCTCTCTTCGCGTTTACAGTATACGATATCCCTTCCATTATGTCAAGTATATATTGCATTCAGTAAAATAAGTTTTCCATAATGCAATCTGTACTTATCACTCTCCTCCCCGCGCTCCGCGCGGCATAAGAAAGAACCCGGACACCACTTGTGTCCGGGTTCATAAAAAGGCAGGACACGCGC
>DXFS01000074.1 GCA_019114345.1 Candidatus Agathobaculum pullistercoris
ACGGTGATATAGTCCTCAATACGCTTATTACGGAATTTATCACCCTCTGCGTCAAACACCACATGACGAGAAAAGTGCCTAAATCTAAGGATTTCTACAAGGTTTCTCTTTGTAGCAACACTATTGTCTCCACATGATTGGTCCGGGGGAACAAATCGAACGCCTGTGCGCGTTCAAGCGTGTATCCCGTGCCGCACAGCTCGGCAACATCGCGCGCAAGTGTTGCCGGGTCGCATGACACATATACCACCCGCGGCGGGAGCATCTTGAGGATTGCATCGCGTGCAGTCTCATCCAGCCCCTTGCGCGGCGGGTCGACCACCAGCACATCCGGCGAAACGCCGCGCAGCGCGAGCTGGTGCGCAGCCTGCCCTGCATCCGCGCACAGGAATTCCACATTTTCTATCCCATTGCGTATAGCATTGCGCTTTGCGTTTTCAACCGCCTCGGGTACGATCTCCACACCGACCACCCGCTTTGCCTGCTCTGCAAGCACCAGTGTGATCGTGCCTGCGCCGCAGTACAGGTCGATTACGGTCTCCTGCCCGGTAAGCCCTGCAAATTCGAGCGCACATGCATACAGCTTTTCTGCCTGGGCATGGTTGACCTGATAAAACGCCTCGGGGGAAAGCAGGAAGGAATGCCCGCACAGCCGGTCCTCCAGCATGGGCTCGCCCCAGAGCACATCGGTTTTGTCACCCAGGATGACATTGTCGCCCCGCTGGTTGTGGTTCAGCAGAATGCCGGTCAGAGACGGCTCCTGCTCGCGCAGGCGTCGGATCAGCTCGTCCAGCGCGGGCATTTTGTGCGTCGCCGCGATCAGGGTCAGCTGGCTCTCGCCGCTCTTCTCCCCTACGCGGACGTAGATATGCCGCACCGCGCCGCGTTTCGCCGTATAATCATAGGGCGGAACGTCGTAGTCCTGCATCCAGCCGCGCACAATGGCCGCAATGCGATCCGCCTTTTCCGATTGTATGAGACACCGCTCCACCGGTACGATATCATGGCTGCGCGGACGGTAAAACCCGGTGACGATCCTGCCGTCCTTGTCCCGCCCGACCGGGTACTGTGCCTTGTTGCGGTAGTGCTCGGTCGTGGGCGCGCCGGTGATGCCGAGGAGCTTCGCGCTGTCCTGCCCGCCGATACGGGTGAGCGCATCACGCACCTTTTTCTCCTTGGCGCGCAGTTCCTCCTCATAGGTAATGTGCTGGTAGCAGCAGCCGCCGCACTTGTCCGCTGCTGGGCAGGCAGGCGTAATGCGTGCCGCGGACGGCACGACCAGCTTTTCCACCCGGCCGAACGCCACGTTCTTTGTCACCTTGACAATGCGCACGTCGCACTGGTCGCCGACCGCCGTGCGCGGTACGAATACGGCGCGGCCCTCGATTTTGGCAAAGCCCGTGCCGTCCGAGGTGTAGTCGGTGATCTGGCACCGGTAAATTTTATTTTTGACAAGCTCCATTGCAAACGGCGCTCCTTTTTCGTTTGGTATCCGTATTATATCACGCCTGCGGCACATACTGCAATCGGAAGGAGTGACCGGAATGCAGGAGGATGGGAAAAAACGGGTGTCCGCAGATATCCCGTTCGACTTTCTCAATGCCCTGGGGCATGATACGCGTGCCATGGAACGGTTTTTTGAGCTGCCGCGCAAAACACGGGAAACGCTGACCGATGCGGTCGCCATCGCGGAGGATCCGGATGCGCGAGGTGAGCAGGCGCTCAAGTCGCTTGCCAACGGCGGCGAGGGCTATTGCGAACGGTTCTAAGCAGCGCAGCACAGGAAGACAGCAGCCGGCATAAAGCGGCTGCTGTTTTTTTATTGCCTGCGGAAGCGCCGCCCCCGCTCCGGATGGGTTACCAAAAGGTGACCGAGGCACAAAAAAGTGCGTACTTGTGCGCCGGAAAAATAGCGCATACAATCATAACAGAAAACAAAAGGGAAGTGACAAGCATGTTGCCGACAGGGTTTTCCGCAGACCGGGACAAATGCACGGGCTGCGGGTTGTGCGTCAAGGTGTGCCCGGGCGGTATCCTTTCGCTGGATGGGGATAAGAAAGTTCAGATAGCGGATTTTACCGCATACGGCTGGAACGGCTGCTGGCAATGCGAGCATTGCCTGGCGGTCTGTCCGGTTGGGGCGGTCTCCATTTTCGGGCATGTGCCCGGAGACAGCGCCCCGCCCGTGCCGTCCGATGCCGCCGCCCCGGTTCTGGATGCGCTGATCGCGAACCGCCGTTCCTGCCGCCGCTATCAGGACCGCAATGTGCCGCCGGATATCATCCGGGATATGCTGTCCCGGCTCGCGAACGCGCCCAACGGCGGGAATAAGCAGCAGGTGGAATTTATGCTGATCGATGACAAGGAGCAGATGGCGTATTTCCGCCGGCTGGCGTATCAGGAAATGGAGCGCCTGGTCGGACAGGACATCTATCCGGTCGGCTTTGACCGCGCTTCGTATGCGGATATGAAACGCTGGGAAACCACAGTCCGGCCGGATATGCTGTTCTGCGGCGCGCCGCACCTGCTGATCCCGCATGCGCCGCTGGGCAGCGGCGAGCCGGTGCTGGACACGCTGATCGCAGGGACTTATTTTGAGCTGCTCTGCGCCTCGCGCGGGCTGGGGGCTGTGATGATGACCTTCCCGCTCGGCGCGCTGGACAATATGCCGCATATCAGGGTCTTGCTGGGCATACCGGAAAACCACTACATCGGCATGCTGATCGGGTTCGGCTATCCCGAAATCCGCTATGCCAGAGGCACGCAGAGGACAATGGACGAGGGCCGTATTCACCGGCCTCGATTTCAGGAGGGAACATGATGAACGCACAGGATTGCCTGCAGCTTTTGCGGGATGTAAAGGATGTGGCGTTTGCCACGGTGGATAAAAACGGGCGGCCGCAGGTGCGCATGATCGACGTCATGCTGGTCGAAGCAGGAAAACTGTATTTCTGCACGGCCCGCGGCAAGGACTTTTACCGGCAGCTCATCCGGGACGGCCATGTGGCTATTACCGGTATGAACCGGGATTTCCAGATGGTGCGCCTGACCGGCGAGGCCAGACGGCTCCCTGCACAGCGGGAGTGGATCGACCGCATTTTTGAAGCAAACCCGGTGATGAACGGGGTTTATCCCGGCGAGAGCCGGTACATCCTCGAGCCGTTCTGCATAGAGGGCGGTCAGCTCGAGTTTTTCGATCTGGGAAAAGAGCCGATCGGCCGGGCATATTTTTCTCTTGCAGGCGAGGCGGTGGAGGAAAAAGGCTTCCGGATCACGGATGCCTGTATCGGCTGCGGCAAATGCAGCCTCCTGTGCCCGCAGCAGTGCATCCAATCGGGCACACCGTATGCGATCCGGCAGGAGCACTGCCTGCACTGCGGCCTGTGCGCGGAAAACTGTCCGGTACAGGCGATCGTAAGAAGGGGTGAATGACAATGCTGCAGGAAATCTTCTCCCTGCTGGCCGGGCGCTGGGACTTTTTTGCCGGGCTTTTGTGGGAGCATCTGGAGATCTCGCTCGTTGCGATCCTGATCGCCGTCGTATTCGGTGGTGCGGTCGGCATCCTGATCAGCGAATTCCAGCGGTCGGCCCGTCCCACGCTCGGGCTGATCAATTTTCTGTATACCATCCCGTCCATCTCCATGCTGGGCTTTCTGATCCCGTTTTCCGGGGTGGGCAACGCGACCGCGGTCATTGCGCTGACCGTGTATGCCCTGCTTCCCATGGTGCGCAACACGCATACCGGGCTGACAAACGTCGATCCTGCGATTCTGGAGGCCGCCAAGGGCATGGGCAGCACGCGGCTGCAGATCCTGTTCCGGATCAGGCTGCCGCTCGCCATGCCGGTCATCCTGTCCGGCATCCGCAGCATGGTGACCATGACCATCGCGCTCGCCGGTATCGCCTCATTCATCGGCGCAGGCGGGCTGGGCGTTGCCATCTACCGCGGCATCACGACCAACAACGCCGCCATGACCATGGCGGGCAGCCTGCTGATCGCCGCGCTGGCCCTTGTGATGGATTTCCTGCTGGGCTTTGCGGAAAAGCGGCTGCAGAAGCGCAGCATCCGGGCGAAGAAGGCAAACCGCGTGATCGGTGCAGCCGCCGTGCTGGCCTGCATCGGGATCATCTGCGGCATGCTGTTCCAGCCGCAGACAGGGGACACCATCCGCATTGCCACCAAGCCCATGACCGAGCAGTATGTGCTTGGCGAGATGCTGGACATTCTCATCGAGCAGGACACCGATCTGAACGTTGAGCTGACGCAGGGCGTGGGCGGCGGCACGTCCAACATCCAGCCCGCGATGGAAAGCGGCGAATTCGACCTGTACCCCGAGTATACCGGCACTGCGTGGAACATGGTGCTCGGGGAGGGCGGCCTGTATACTGAGGAGCTGTTCGGCACCTTGCAGCAGCGTTACAACGACGATTATGACATGCAGTGGGTCGGCATGTACGGCTTTAATAACACCTACGGCCTGGTAGTGCGCCGGGAGATCGCAGAGCAGTACGACCTGCACACCTATTCCGATCTGGCGGCGGTCGCAGACCGGCTCATCTTTGGCGCAGAATATGACTTTTTCGAGCGCGAGGACGGCTATGACGCGCTCTGTGAGACCTACGGCCTGCAATTCCGGCAGACCATGGATCTGGACATCGGGCTCAAATATCAGGCGATCGAACAGGGCAGCATCGACGTCATGGTCATCTTCACGACCGACGGGCAGCTGTCGGAATCCGACGTCGTGGTGCTGGAGGACGATCAGCAGTTCTATCCCTCCTACCTGTGCGGCAACGTGGTGCGGCGCGAGGTGCTCGAGGTGCATCCCGAGCTGGAGGCAGAGCTGGAAAAGCTGTCCGGCCTGATTTCGGACAGCGACATGGCGCAGATGAACTACGCTGTGGAAACCGGGGGCAGGGAGCCGCGGGACGTGGCGGAGGACTTCCTGCGCAGCCACGATCTGATGTGATAGGAGGCAGATACCATGCAGACAGCGATCGAATTTCGCAATATCCGGAAGGCCTATGGGGAACACGTCGTGTTGGACGGGTTTGATCTCAAAATCGCAAAAGGGGAGCTCGTCACGATCATCGGCTCGTCGGGCTGCGGCAAGACCACCGCGCTCAAGATGGTGAACGGCCTGATCGAGCCCAGCTCCGGCGATATCCTGGTCAACGGTGAGAACATCCGGGACAAGGACCAGACCGCACTGCGCCGGAACATCGGCTACGCGATCCAGGGCAGCGTGCTGTTCCCGCATATGACGGTGGAGCAGAACATCGCCTATGTGCCCAGCCTGCTCAACCGCCGGGACCGGGCGCGGACCCGCGCCGCGGTCTCCAAGTGGATGCAGATCGTCGGGCTGGACGAGGGGCTGAAAAACCGGTATCCGGCTGAGCTTTCCGGCGGCCAGCAGCAGCGCGTGGGGATTGCACGTGCGCTGGCAGCCTCCCCGGAGATATTGCTGATGGACGAACCGTTCGGCGCGGTGGACGAGATCACACGCGGCCAATTGCAGGCCGAGCTGCGGCGTATCTATGAGCAGACCGGCATCACAGTGCTGTTCGTGACCCATGACATCGGGGAGGCGCTGCGGCTGGGCACCCGGGTGCTGGTCATGGATCACGGTGCGATAGAGCAGTATGCGCCCCCGGCTGAGCTGCTGCGCCATCCGGCGACGTCTTTTGTCGAGCGGCTGGTCGAAAAGGAGCGGCGCACCTGCCGCCTGCCCGAGGAGCAGCTTGCCGATTGTGCGTTCAGCGGAGCGGCGGGCGGGGCGCAACAGGAAGATACACAGGCGTTCCTGTGAAGGCGGAAATGCATGGGGTAAAAATGCCATGCGACATTTCTCCGGAATCATGCTATAATAGGCAGGACGACAGACAAGTAGACGGCCGGGACAGATATGCAGGACGGCCGCGGAGAAAGAAGGAACGCTGATGAAACTGTTTACGCCATATACACTGAAAAATCTGCAGCTGCGCAACCACATCGTCATGCCGCCGATGTGCATGTACAGCGCAGGGACGGACGGCATGCCGACGGATTTCCACTTTACCCATTACACCTCGCGCGCGGTGGGCGGTGTCGGGCTGATCATCATGGAGGCGACGGCGGTCATCCCGTGCGGCCGGATCTCCGATCACTGTTTGGGGCTGTGGAACGACAGGCAGGCCGAGGCGCTTGCGCCGATCGTCGCGGCCTGCCGGAAGCAGGGCGCCGCAATGGCGATCCAGCTCAACCACGCGGGCCGCAAATGCGAGGCGGACGAGCCGGTGATCTACGCGCCGAGCGCGATCCCGTTTGATGAAAAATCCCCGATGCCGCGTGAAATGACGCGGGCAGACATACAGGATACGGTGCAGGCGTTCCGCGCGGCCGCGGCGCGTGCGGCATCTGCGGGCTTTGATATCGTGGAGATCCACGCGGCGCACGGCTATCTGCTCAGCGAATTCCTTTCGCCGCTGACCAATACCCGCACGGATGAATACGGCGGCTCGACGGAAAACCGAACCCGCCTGCTCAAAGAGGTGCTTGAAGCGGTGCATGAGGTCTGGCCGGCGGAGCGTCCGGTGCTGCTGCGCGTCTCGGCGGAGGACTATGAGCCGGACGGCATGCATCCGGAGGAAATGGCGCGGATCCTGGAAATCGTGAAGCCGTATGTGGATATGGTCGATATCAGCACGGGCGGCGTTGTGCCTACCCCGCCGCCGGCGCTCTATCCGGGCTATCAGCTGAAGGCGGCGGAGTATATCAGGCAGCAGGTGGGCCTGCCGACCATTGCAGTGGGCCTGCTGACCGACCCGCACCATGTGGAGGAGATCCTGTGCAGCGGGCGTGCGGATCTCACGGCGCTCGGCCGCGCGCTGCTGCGCGATCCGTATTGGGTGCTGCATGCTGCGCGCGAGCTGGATCTGGACTATCCGTGGCCGGAGCAGTACCTGCGCGGCTTCAAGGTGCGCAAATAAAACGAAAAAGAGGAAGGCAGTACGGCAAACGTACGCCTTCCTCTTTTGCTTTGCGTATCAGATAGAATATTTGCGGAATAAAGTCGGCGAAATGCCGACACGGTCGGTAAACGCATTGGTAAACGAGGATACGTTCTGGTATCCCACCTTCTGCGCGATCACCTTGACCGGCAGCCCGGTCGTTTTGAGCAGATGCTTGGCACGGTTGAGCCGCGTCAGGATCAGGTATTCATGGGGCGAATAGCCGCAGTCCTTCTTGAACAGGCGGGAGAAATGGAACTGGCTCATGTTCACATGCGTTGCCACGTCGAGCAGGGAGATCGGGTTCATGTACTGCTCCTGAATGAAGTGCATGGCTTTGGAGACCGTGTCGTTTTCCTCCGTCTGCCCCGCCTCCTGACTGGCCGTGTCCACCATAGCGGTGAGCAGGGTGTACAGCTTTTGTGAGAGCCGCACCTCGCTGAGCGTCTGTTCATTGCGGAAAGCAAATACGATCTCGTAGATCCCGTTTTTGATCTGCTCAGCGTAGGGTGTATCGAACACAAAGCCGCCGTGCATCTGGACAGCCTGCTGATAAAAATCCGCGGTGTTTGATCCGTCCAAATGCAGCCAGACGAACTCCGTGTTGCCGATGGTATGGTATTCGTGCGGCTCGTGGCAGTTGAGAAAGCCGACCTGGCCGGCCGAAGCGACCATGGTCTGCGACCCGCTGCGCAGGGAAAGACGGCCGTCGCAGATATAAAAGAGCATGTAATTGTGGTAGTCCTCCCGTTCAATGCGGTAATCGTAGTTGGTGTAGTAGTAACCGCAGGTGGACATATAGAACAGCATGCGCCGGGCGTATTCCGAAGGGGTGCTGAAATACAGGTCGGAGCCCGAGCAGGTCCCGGTTTCGTGTACCAGCATAGTGATCCGATCCTTTTCTGTTTTTTTCTATTATACGCACGGCAGGGGGCAGTGTCAATCAGCGCCAGGCGGGCAAGCCCTCGGCTGCAGAGCCAGCTGGCCGTCGCCGCCCATGAGGGCGGTCATTTCCTCAATGCGCTCGAGCGGGAAGGGCGGCTCGCAGAGCGGTTTCATGGCGATGGACATCAGCTTCATGGGGTTGTCGTCCGCGGCCACGCGGTTGGAGTGGATCGCACCGCAGCGGCGGCAGCGGTGGATGACCGCCCACTCGCGGTTTTTGCGCACCCAGACGGCAACCGGCTCCATGATGCCGCCGCAGTCCGCGGCGCGGTCGCCCGGCTCGTCGTCCAGATGCAGGCTGGACAGGCAGTTCGGGCAGTGGTTGCGGTGCCCGCTGCCCGCGCCCGCGGAGACGACCGGCCGGCCGCAGACGCGGCAGGTGAAGCTGTCCGTGCAGGCATGGGTTTTATAATAGCCTTTTTCGAATTGTTTCCGTTTGTTTTCCCGGTTCATGGTGGTTTTGTCCTTTCCTGTTTGATAGAATGAATGGTTTTGATCGGTTGACAGGACAACAAAAAGGACAATCCCCTGAAAAGGATTGTCCTTCAAAATACCGTTTGCGATCCGGGAAGGGCAGATGCGCGCAGCAGGGCGCGGCAAAACAGAGCCATCCCATTTCCGGCAGGCAGGCTGACGCAGGTTCCGCAAAACAAGTATAACAAAAAGACCCATCCTTTTCAGATGAAGCACGCTTTGTTATCCCGATTATTTGCGGATGGCCGACATCAAATTCCCTCCCTGCGTTTTTTACTGTCACCCATGATAGCAGAAAGATACAGGGGTGTCAAATACTTTTTTCCTTCTGCGCGTGGTTCTGCGTGTGCTCCTGTGTGCGCGCGGGAGCGGGCTGCCCGCTCCTGGAGCGGAAAATCGTCCGGAACAGCCAGCGCACCAGCGGGCCGCAGTAGAATACCTGCCAGAAGAACGCCATCGGGAAGTTGCAGGCCGCGGTCTGCAGCCATACGGCGACAAACTCGACGCCCGGCTGCTTGAAGATCAGCGTCGCCCAGAAGCTCATGATCGGACACATGAACGCCACCGTGACCGAGGCGCGCACCAGCGTGACAAACAACGGGTTGTCCACGCCGGGCACCGCCATGCGAAACGCAATTTTGGGCGCGAGGCGGTCGATAAAGCAAAAGCCCATCACAAAGCAGAGGAGGAACATAAACGTCATCTCGTACAGGGCAAGGGGCAGGGCGGCGTTGGTGAGGCCGCCGGTGCGCAGGCCGGTGTTGTACAGCTCCATCGCCAGCACCATGAAAAAGGTCATCAGCACACCGTAAACGAACTCCTGGAATTTGGTCTTTGGCATGACAGAAAATCTCCTCCTGTTGTCGTTCCCGGGCAGAAAAGGGCGAAAAGAAAAGGCGCAGCCTATACACATAGACTACGCCTTGACGACTTATTTCTACCGGGATATTCGGTTTAACTTTATTATAGCAGAAAGGGGTTTTTTTGTCCAGAGGGCGTGCTGGGGCAAAAATTATCAGAAATCCAGGTGAAAAATGGCTGCCAATTGGGTCAAGATTCACCCAAGCGCCACATCCAGCACCATCATCACAAGAAAACCCGCCATCACGCCGAGCGTGCCCGGATGCGAGTGCTCGCCGAGGTGGGCCTCCGGTATCAGTTCCTCGACCACGACATACAGCATCGCGCCCGCGGCCGCTGAAAGCAGCCATGGCATAAAGGGCGTCAGCTGCGCCGCCGCGAGCACGACCAGCACGCCGAATACGGGCTCCACGACCCCGGAGAGCGCGCCGTACGCGAACGCGTGCCCGCGCGACAGCCCCTCCTGCCGGAGCGGGAGCGCGACCGCTGCCCCTTCGGGGAAATTCTGTATGCCGATGCCGAGCGCCAGCGCGCCTGCGGCTGCAATCAGCCCGGCGTCGCCGTTATGCTGCGCGGCGCGTGCGAAGGTCAGGCCGACCGCCATTCCTTCCGGGATATTGTGCAGTGTGACCGCGAGCACAAGCAGCGTCGTGCGCCGGAAAGAGGAGGGCAGCCCTTCGGCCTGTGCCGCGCCGCTGTGCAGATGGGGCAGCAGGCCGTCCAGTCCCAGCATGAGCAGGATCCCGAGCACAAAGCCGCCCGCTGCGGGCAGCCAGCCGACGCCGCCCGCGGCCTCGGCCTCCTCGATCGCAGGAATGAGCAGGCTCCATACGGACGCCGCAATCATCACCCCGGCGGCAAATCCCAGAAATACGCGCTGCAGCAGCGGGTTGGACCGGCGGCGCAGCAGGAACACCAGGGATGCGCCCAGTGCGGTCATCAAAAAGGTAAAGCCGGTGCCTGCTGCGGCCCAGAGCAGCGCCTGCGTCATGGCAGGCCGCCCGGAACGGGCGGAAAGGCATAGACAATCTGTTTATGATTCATAAAGGACTCCTTTGTTTATTACGGTTAGTGTAAGCTAACTATGATTATACTGATTGACGGGCATCCTGTCAAGCGGGGGACATGCTGACAAGGCACAGTGTTTTGTGATATAATCACGGTAACGCCCGTCAGGGTGTGATAAGCTATCTGTGAAATAAAGGAGGAGACCGATCATGCCGGTATCCCGTGAGACTGTATTATATTATGACCCCAGGGGCGGTGAACAAACCGCGGTTCTGAAAACCATTCTGGTGCAGATGGGGGCGCGCATCAAAAACGTTGCGCCGGAGGCCGTGGGGCAGACCGTGGGCTGCCTGCTCGGCCGCAAAGGCTTTGACGCGCGCGAAAACCCGGAAGCCCCCACGCTCGCCGAGCCGATGCTCGTGTTGGACGGTTTTACCGATAAGCGGCTCGAGATCCTGCTGCGTGAGATGAAAAAGCACGGCGTGTCCGTGCCGTACAAGGCGATCGTGACCGAGACCAACATCGGCTGGATCTTCCATCAGCTTTACGAGGAACTCGCACGCGAGCATGAGGCCATGAGCCAATGACTGAACGTACCATCCCGGACTTTAACATCGATCAGATCGCGCGCTCGGGCCAGTGTTTCCGCTTCCGGCCGCTTGGCGAGGGACACTATGCGCTGGTCGCGGGCGGCCGCTATATCGAGATCAGCCAGCAGGGGCAGACGGTGCGCTTTGACTGTCCGGAGGACGAATTTGAAACGGTTTGGCGGCCGTATTTTGACCTGGATGCGGACTATGGACGCTGCAAACGCGCAGTTGCCAAACGGGACAAGTACCTGCAAAGCGCGATTGCCACAGGCGGCGGGCTGCGCATCCTGCGGCAGGAGCTGTGGGAGGTGATCGTGTGCTTTATCATCTCGCAGCAGAACAACATCCCCCGCATCATGAAATGCGTCGAAAATATGTGTTCCCTTTTCGGGGAAACCTGCTATAATAGGAGTGAACAGGTATACAATGTCTTCCCGACTGCAGAGCGGCTTGCCGCCTGCACGGCGGACGACTTGGCGCCTGTCCGGCTGGGCTACCGCGCGAAGTACATACTGGCGGCAGCACGGCAGGCCGCTTCGGGCGAGGTCGATCTGGATGCGGTGCGCCGCATGGACTATGCGCATGCCAAAGCTGAGCTGATGCGTCTGAGCGGCGTGGGTGTCAAGGTGGCGGAGTGCATCTGTCTGTTTGCCCTGCATCATATCGACGCGTTCCCGGTCGATACGCATATCCGGCAGATGCTGGACGAGCACTATCCCAAAGGCTTCCCGCTGCGGCGGTATAAAGGCTTTGCGGGCGTGATGCAGCAGTACGCATTTTATTATGAGCTTGTGAAACAATAAATAAAAGATAAAGGAGCGGATCAACATGGCAGTATTAACCATTACCAAGGACAATTTCCAGACCGAGGTCATGCAGTCGGACAAGCCCGTATTGCTTGACTTCTGGGCGACCTGGTGCGGCCCGTGCCGCATGGTGTCCCCGGTCGTGGACGAGATCGCTGAGGAGCGCACGGATATCAAGGTCGGCAAGATCAATGTGGATGAGCAGGGCGAGCTGGCGCAGCAGTTCGGCGTCATGAGCATCCCGACGCTGGTTGTGATGAAGAACGGCCAGATCGCCAACAAGGCGGTCGGCGCGATGCCCAAGAACAATATTCTGGCGCTGCTGTAAAGCAAAACAGGCGAAAAAGCGGAAACGGGTGACCGTTTCCGCTTTTTTATTCAAAAATCGTGCCGCCCGCCGCCGCTGCTGCCGAGATCCTCCAGTGTGCAGATCACCTGCTCGATTTTCCGGAAGCATTCCGGGTCGGAGAGGCTGTCGTCCTGTATATACCCCTTGATGCGGTTCAGAGCGCGGTAATAGATGGAATCCATCAGCTTGTTGATATCCACCCCTTCCAATGTAGGAAAGGTTACCCGGATATCCTGCTTGGAAAGCATCTCGCGAAATACCTGCAAATATAGTTCGTTGGTTTCCATGACAGCTCCTTACGAAAAGCCTAATTGTTATGTGTATATAACTATAATAGCATGGCGATATTCCATAATCAAGTTAAAGTTATATATATGGAGTGTCAAAATGAAAAGGAGCACACCGCAGGATCGAAATGTCGGCGCCAAAATCCGGGAGTTCAGAGTTGCCCGCAGCTGGACGCAGTCTGAATTGGCTGCACAAATGCAGTTGCACGGTTGTGATCTCTCACGGGAAATAATTGCACGGATTGAAAGCGGCTACCACGCGGTATCGGTATATGAAATTGACAAATTCGTCGAAGTGTTCGGCATCACTTATGACGAGCTGTTTGCAAAGTAGGAGAGCAATAAAGAAGTCCTATCCGTGCAGGAGCATTATGAGATGAAACGAACGA
>DXFS01000075.1 GCA_019114345.1 Candidatus Agathobaculum pullistercoris
CCCCGTGTCCAAGAGAAGCGACAACATCACCGCGGGTGCAGAGCGCATGCCCAACCGCTCGCTGCTGCGCGCCTGCGGCCTGACCGAAGAGGAGATGAAAAAGCCGATTATCGGCGTTGTCTCCGCATACAGTGAGATCATCCCCGGCCATATCAACCTCGACAAGATCGCGGATGCCGCCAAGGCGGGCGTGCGCATCGCGGGCGGCACGCCGGTCATGGTGCCGGCCATCGGCGTGTGCGACGGCATTGCGATGGGCCATATCGGCATGAAGTACTCCCTGCCCAGCCGCGAGCTGATCGCGGACAGCGTGGAAACGCTGGCGCAGGCGCACCAGTTCGACGGCCTCGTGCTCATCCCGAACTGCGACAAGATCGTGCCCGGTATGCTGATGGCTGCGGCGCGCCTCAACATCCCGTCCATCATTATCTCGGGCGGCCCGATGCTCGCGGGCCACTACGATGGTGAGGAGATCTCGCTTTCCAAGACGTTTGAGACGGTCGGCGCATACAAGGCCGGCCTGATCGACGACGAAAAGCTGATGGAGTGCGAGTGCGGCTCGTGCCCGGGCTGCGGCTCGTGCTCGGGTATGTATACTGCGAACTCGATGAACTGCTTGTCCGAGGCGATCGGCATGGCGCTGCCCGGCAACGGCACGATCCCGGCCGTACACGCGGCGCGCATCCATCTGGCCAAGCACGCAGGCATGCAGATCATGGAGCTGATCGCGCGTGACATCAAGCCGCGCGATATCCTGACCCCGGCGGCGTTCCGCAACGCGCTGACCTGTGAAATGGCGATCGGCTGCTCGACCAACTCGGTGCTGCACCTGCTTGCGCTGGCAAACGAGGCGGGCGTGCCGCTCGACCTCAAGATGCTCAACGAGCTGTCCGCCAAGGTGCCGAACATCTGCCACCTTGCGCCCGCAGGCCCGCACCACATCGAGGAGCTGTATATGGCGGGCGGCGTCCCGGCCATCATGAAGGAGCTCACCAAGCGTGACCTGCTCGACCTGTCGCTCATCACCGCGACCGGCAAGACGGTCGGTGAGAACCTCGAAGGCGTGGTTAACAAGAATCCCGAAGTTGTGCGCCCGCTGGAGAAGCCGTACTCCGAGACCGGCGGCATCGCCGTGCTGTGGGGCAACATCGCGAAGAACGGCTGCGTAGTCAAGCGTTCTGCAGTCGCGCCGGAAATGATGGTGCACGAAGGCCCAGCGCGTGTGTTCGACTCCGAGGACGATGCGATCAAGGCCATCTACGCTGGCGAAATCCACAAGGGCGACGTGGTTGTCATCCGCTACGAGGGCCCGAAGGGCGGCCCCGGCATGCGCGAGATGCTCAACCCGACCTCCGCGCTGGCGGGCATGCAGCTCGACAAGGACTGCGCGCTCATCACGGACGGCCGCTTCTCCGGCGCGTCACGCGGCGCGTCCATCGGCCATGTGTCGCCGGAAGCCGCGGCGGGCGGCGAGATCGCGTTGATCGAGGAGGGCGATATCATCTCGATCGACATCCCGGACAGCAAGGTGAACGTCAAGATCTCCGACGAGGAGATGGAGGCGCGCCGTGCGAAGTTCGTTCCGCGCGAACCCAACATCAAGTCGGGCTGGCTGTACCGCTATTCACGGATGGTCACCTCGGCGGATCAGGGCGCAGTGCTCAGATAATAATGCAAAAGACCCGGACGGCGTTCCGGGTCTTTTTTGCTTTGCTGGGCAAGCGGTTGGCCTTCCCGGCGTAGGGCGCGACGACCCCGGCGCGCCGCCTTTGGCGCTTCGCCCTCCCCGGGCGAAGGGGGGAGTGCCAGCCGTCAGCTGGCGGGGATGCGGCCTGCGCGGCCGCACCGCGCACAAGAGGAGGGGGGAACCCGTGGTTCCCCCTCCTCTTGCGAATCACCTCCCCCTCCTTCAGGACGCGCTTCGCGCGTAAAAGTGGGTGACGCCTTCCGTCTGCCACCCAATCGCCCTTTACAGCATGGAGGGCATGACTGCCACCCCAGAGCACCCCTTGGGGTGGCACTTGTTCCGCTTACCCGGCCATAGCAACCGGGCGGCAATTGGAATGCGTCACTTACCCTTGCGCGCGCAGCGCGCCCTGAAGGGAATGGGGTAGATTGGCAAGAAGGGGAAAACCGCAGGTGTTCCCCTTCTTGTCCGCCTGCCGCGCGCAGCGGCACTTCCCGCCCACTTAGGAAGTGGGTACCCACCGGGCGCGCCATGCGCGCCCCTACGGGATTGTGGACAGTGGACGGCGCACCGAGGTCGTCGCGCCCTACAGTGCTTATAGCAGGCGCTAGAAACGTAAATGCAGCTAAAGAAACGTATTAACAAATTTTTACGACAAAATGGCATATCAGGGACTTGTTTCATGAATATGTGATAGAATAACGGCGAGGTGATACATATGGAGTCCATAGCAATGCTGCTGCATGATGCCGTCATAAATGAATATCCGTACCGTGCAACCGAGGTGGAGGATCGTGTTTACCGGCAGGTCGACCATTGGGCGGAGCACGGCGGCCGGAAGAAAAAGCGGTTTCACAACGACCTGATGCAGTTATTAGAACAGTATCAGGAGCAGGGCTTTGCCCTCGGCCTCAAATGCGGCCTGATGCTGGCCGGGGAACTGTTTTACCGTCAAACCTTGTAGAGCGGGCACGCATCTGGTATAATAAACCTAACTTAACAGATAAAAGGACGGTATTATTATGCTGACAGCAGCGAAAAAGGAATTTATCGAATTTATGATGAGCGCAGACGTGCTCCGCTTCGGTGACTTTACCACCAAATCCGGCCGCAAGACCCCGTATTTTGTCAACACCGGCAACTACAAGACCGGTCTGCAGAACTCCCGTCTGGGCGAGTTCTACGCGGCAATGGTCAAGGAGACCATCGGCGACAATTTCGACGCGATGTTCGGCCCGGCATACAAGGGCATCCCGCTGGCGACCTCGGTTTCCGGTGCGCTCGCCCGCAATTACGGCATCGACAAGCCCTTCTTCTTCAACCGCAAGGAGGCCAAGGACCACGGCGAGGGCGGCAGCATCGTCGGCTATAAGCCGGCCGACGGCGACCGTATCATCATCATCGAGGATGTCATCACCGCGGGTACCGCGATCCGCGAGACCATGCCGGTTCTGCTCGGCTGTGCAGATGTCAAGGTGACTGATATGTTCATCTCGGTCAACCGCTGCGAGGTCGGCACGACCCCGGGCAAGACCGCGGTCATGGAGGTCGGCGAAGAGTTCGGCATCAAGGTGCATGCGCTGGTGACCGTGCAGGATATCCGTGAGTATCTGGCGGATAAGGCGGAATATGCGCACCTGCTGCCGCTCATGGATGCATATATGGAGCAGTACTGCGTATTTTAATATCCATGGAACAGAATTTGGCGCAAAGTAAAAAGTATCTGCCCTGGATTTATCTCGGTGTCTTCTTTTTGGTCACTGCAGGCTGCTATGCAGTGCTGCATTATGTTGTCCCTATGGGAGACGATCTGATGTATGGACGCTGGGGGCGCCTGGGGATCGGCGGCTTGTTGGAACGTATGGCGCAGCACTACCAGACGGCGAACGGACGCAGTCTGGTGCACATATTGGATTCCATTCTGCTGGGCTCAGATCTGCGTATTGCGATCGCGCGGGTGTTTGTGGCGGCTCTGCTTGGTACGGTTGCGCTCAACCTGACGCGGCTCGCTGCTGACGGGAACTGGAAAATCGCCTGCGCAGCGGCTGTGCTGAGTGCCTGTGGGATTTTCTTGCTGCCCGCGGGTCTGACAAGGCAGAGCGTTTACTGGATCACCGGTGCAATGAATTACGTGTTTCCGCTTGCGCTGCTGCTGGAATACTGGGTGCTGCTGCGTGCCACATTGGCAGGGCGGCGCGGCTGGGTGCTGGCAAGCGTGTTTGCGCTGCTGGCCGGGCTGACGGTGGAGCAGATCAGCGTCATGACAGTGGGACTGACGGTTCTGTTGATGGGAGAATACTGCCTGGTCCGGAAAAATGCGTTCCCCAAACAGGCGCTTTGGCCGCTTCTGCTTTCAGCCGCAGGTACGGCAACCGTTGTGCTTGCTCCCTCGGTGTTTTACCGCTCATCCATTACTGCGCCGCCGGTGGAAGGCGGCACGCTGGCTGTGGTGAAATATAACCTGCTTGAACTGCGCCATACCTTTCTGTTTGGTGATACACTGTTTCCCATTCATTTCCTGGTGCTGACAGCTGTGCCGCTGTGGCTGCTGATACGCACTGTTCGGCGGAAAAAGGTGCTGGACGGTCTGTTTGCGATACTTGCATCCGTGGAGTTTGCGGCTTGGTTCTGGCTGCCCGACCATGTGCCGGAACTCCTTAGCAATATCCATGATGTGCCGAGGCGGATCGACATCTATGCACTTGCTGTGCTGGGAGGTTATTTAGTCTGTACGCTGTATGCAGCCATACGGTCTGCGGCGGAGCGGGAATGGATGCCGCTGTTTGCGTTTGTCCTGGGTGCCGGGGCGCAGGTTATGATGCTGGTTTCGCCCACGGTGGGGCCACGCACCATGCTTTGCTGCGTGGGAATGCTGCTGCTGTTTTCTGCATGCCTGCTGCGGGAGGCTCCGTATCTGTACCTGCTGGGCGCCGGTGCGCTTTTGGCCTGGCATTGGGGGCAATCGTGGGCTGCTGTTGTGGTGATGGCTGCGGCTGTGCTCTGGCTGCTGCGCAGGTTTTGTCCGGCACGGGCTGCTTGTGCGGTGGTGTGCTGTATCCCGTTGCTGTTCTGCGCTTGGACTATGCTGAACGACCAGCATGACGGTTATCAGGAAAATGCTGCGGTGGATGCAGCGAACCGCGCAGCGATTGCAGCATACAGCGGAGAGGATTCTCTGGTACTGCACAAATTTGCCGATGACCTGTACGGCTGGGTGATGCCGTATCACAATACGTATTATGACGCCTATTATAAAGAATTTTACGGCCTGCCGAGTGAGGTAGAGCTGATATGGGAATGAAAAAAGCTGTTCCGGCAGGAACAGCTTTTTATGCTATTTCAGCGTCTGCAAAAATTTGCGGATGCGGAAGCAGGCTTCACGCAGATGGTTCATCGAGTAGGAATACGAGATGCGTACATGTCCTTCGCCGCTCTGACCGAACGCGTTGCCGGGCACGACCGCGACCTGTTCCTGCTCCAGCAGGCGTTCGCAGAACGCTTCGGACGACAGCCCGGTCGATGCGATCGACGGGAACATATAAAACGCGCCCTGCGGCTCAAAGCACTGCAGCCCCATCGAGCGCAACTCGCCCAGCAGATAGCGGCGGCGGATGTCATACTGCGAGCGCATGCGCTCGATATCGTCTTCGCCCGTACGGATTGCCTCGATGCCGGCGAACTGCGCGGTGGTAGGCGCGGACATGATGCCGAACTGATGCACTTTGCAGATGTGGCGCATCAGTTCCTGCGGCCCCAGTGCCCAGCCGAGACGCCAGCCGGTCATCGCATAGGACTTGGAGAAGCCGTCCACCACGATCGTGCGCTCCTGCATGCCGGGCAGCTCGGCAAAGCAGACATGCGGATCCTTGCCATAGGTCAGGCTGCAATAGATCTCGTCCGAAAGAACAACGATGTTGGTTTCACGGATAACGGCTGCAATGGCTTCCAGCTCGTCACGCGTCATGATGGCGCCGGTCGGGTTATTGGGGTAGGGCAGGATGAGCAGCTTGGTGCGCGGCGTGATTGCGGCGCGCAGTGCATCCGGCGTGAGCTTGAATTCGTCCTCCGCACGGGTCGGCAGCGGCACGGGGATACCGCCCGCCATCTGGGTCAGCGGAGTGTAACACACAAAGCTGGGCTCAGGGATCAGCACCTCTTCTCCCGGGTTGACCAGGGTGCGGATGGCGTTGTCGATTGCCTCTGAGCCGCCGACTGTGACCAGCACCTCTTTGTTCGCATCATAGCACAGCCGGTATTTGCGGCGCACAAGTGCAGCAATCTGGCTGCGCAGCTCGGCAAGGCCCCAGTTGGAAGTATAGAAAGTCTGCCCCTTTTCCAGAGACTGGATGCCTGCACGGCGGATCTGCCACGGGGTTTCAAAATCAGGCTCTCCGACGCCGAGCGAGATTGCTCCGGGCATATTGGAAACCGCATCAAAATATTTGCGGATGCCCGAGGGTTTGACCTTCTTTACCCGGTCGGAGAGCAGCTGTTCGTAATCTACCATGCCATCGTAACCTCTCTTTTATCATGATCAGAGGGGTCGAAGTCTACGCCGTAGTCCTTATATTTCTTGAGGATAAAGTGCGTACCCGTGGAAAGCACGTTCTCCATCGGCGCGAGCTGTTCAGAGACGAATCGTGCGACCTCGCGCATCGAGCGGTCCTTGATAATGACGGTCAGATCAAAGCCGCCGGACATCAGGTAGACGCTCTCCACCTGATGGTGGGAGTAGATCTGGCGGGCGATTTCGTCAAAGCCCATGCCCTTCTGCGGGGTGATTTTAACCTCAATGAGCGCAGTGACGCTCTCTTTTGCGGTTTTATCCCAGTCGATCACGGTCTTGTAGCCGAGGATCGTGCCGTTTTTCTCAAAGACGCGGAGCGCCTCAGTTACTTCCTCTTCGCTGGCGCCGGTCATGGCGGCGAGCTGGGTGGGGGTCAGGCGCGCGTCCTGGCTGAGCAGGTCGAGCAGCTTTTCCGGATTTTCCATAGTAACGACCTCCTTGGTGGTAAAGATAAAAATATTATAGCACCAGTCGCGGTGCGCTGTCCACAATGTTTTATTCGGGAGCGCGCTGTGCGCCGCAAAGCGCGCCGGTCCCGCTGCCGTCCGCGGGCGCAGTGTAGGTGATCAGGTATACTGTGGACGCAGGCCCAAGCGCGTGCGCGAGGACATCCGGACAGGAAAGCGTGAGTTCCTGCCCATCCTGCGTGTGGAAGCGCGCCTGAAACGGCCTCCCGGAAGGCCTGGACAGGCTGGACAGCGAAGCCAGGGTGGTGATCTGCTGAAAACCGGACAACCAGGTGTTGTACACGCTCATTGCGGACAGCATCACTGCAAGCAGTGCGGCAAAGGCAAGGTCGCGCTTGGGCGCTTTGCGGCGCAATACCTGTATCAGCACCGCCAACAGCCAGATGAGCAGCGCCCAGAAGCAGGCTCCGGCGGCAATCGACAGACATTCATAGCCGACGTAGCCGATCAGTGGATACATGGCGTACTGCCCGCTCCATCTTTCAAACAGATAAATCACCCAAATGAGTACCACCAGCGCAGATGCCGCTACGCGCAAAACGGCGTGAGAGGTTCGCTTCATTCCGATCCCCACCCTTCTGTTTTTATTCTTTCAGTATAGCACAGCCTTGAGAAGGAGTAAATACGGAGCTGAAGGGGAGAAGCAGGAGGCCGGAGGCAGGGGAACACCATATTTTGCGTTTTCCTCCCGCAGAACAGCAAAATCCTGTTGCGAAAACCAGGAAAACGCGGTACAATGTTAAGAAGAAAGGTGGTGCCCCATCCCATGGCATTCACAGGCTTTAACGCCGCGGGCATCGACCTGCTGCAGCTCAACCGACTGCAAAACAGCAAGGAATTTTACGAAGCCCATAAAGATGAGATCAAACGGCTGGCTATCCAGCCCTTTTACGAGCTGATCGAAGAGATGACGCCTACCATGCTCGCGATCGATTCCCAGTTCGTCGTTACGCCCTCGCGCATGGTGTCGCGCGTGCGGCGCGATACACGGTATACCAAGGATAAGACGCTCTACCGCGCCAACCTGTGGCTGTTCTTCCGCAGGCAGCGGCGCGAGCGGGAATCCGTCCCGTGTTATTATTTCGAGGTGCATCCTGAGTATTGGGCCTACGGCTGCTGGGGCGCATGGGGCCGGGGCGAGATGGAAGCGATGCGCGAGATGATCCTGCATGAGGATAAGCTGTTCCTCGACGCATACCGCGCGGTAGGCGAATGCCCGCAGATGTGGCTTGCGGGAGAACTGTACAAGCGCCCGAAATTCCCGGATGCGAAGCCGGAATACCAGACCTGGCTCGACCGCAAGGAGATCGGTGTGGACTTCCGCGCTTACGATGATTTTTCGCCTATTCTGGACGGTTCGTTCGTCCAGCCCATGCTGGAGAACATGCAGCGGCTCGCGCCGTTTTACCGGTTCCTGCTCGCCGCTAAGGAGCGCGCCGAGGCAGGGCGGAGGGAGGCGCTGCAATGAAGTATGTGGCGCTGGACTTTGAGACTGGGAACGCTTCGCCACTCAGTGCCTGCGCGCTTGGCGCCAGCATTTTTGAGGACGGCGCGCTTGTGCGCGAACAGGTTTCACTGATACGCCCTCCTGCTGGAGCGCGCAAGTTCCACTGGGGCAACGTGCGCGTCAACCATATCACGGAAAAGATGGTAGCGGATGCGCCGCCGTTCGATGCAGTTTGGCAGGGCCTCGCGGACGAGGCCGAGGGCAGCGTGCTGGTGTGCCACAACGCCATGTTCGACGTGGGCGTGCTGAACGCCTGCCTGGCGCATTACCATCTGCCGATCCCCGCGTGCCGGTATGTGTGCACGGTCAAGGTGGCGCGCCGCGTGTGGCCGGGGCTTGTCAACCACAAGCTGGATACCGTGTCCGACGCGCTTGGCATCGCGCTCGATCACCACGAGGCGGGCTCGGACGCCCGCGCGGCCGGGCAGATCCTGCAGGCCGCCCTGCGCGAGACCGGCAGCGCGGATGCAGACGAGCTGGCGGAAAAGATCGGTATGCGGCTGGGCCGCATTTCACCGATGGGCACGGTGCCGTGCAGCATTGCCAAAGAAGCAAGGGGCGCAAAAGCGTCCGTTCATCCCTCTAAATGAACCAAAACAAAAGGAGAGAGCAAGCTATGAAAAACTATCTGGAAAACATCGACCGTGACGCCCTGCGCGCCCGCGCGGAGCAGATGCTGGGCTATGCCAACGACGCGCGCAGCCAGGCCAGCCGCTGGACGGATTATGCAGTATCCAAGGCACGCGAATTTTCCCTGTTTGATTTTGCGGTATTCGAAGCTTGCCTGCTGACGCTCGGCCTTTGGTTGGGTACCTGTTTCTCCAAGCTGTTCAAGAAGTTCCGCGGTGTGCTGTTCATGCTGTTTGCAGCCAGTTGGCTGTATCTGCTGTGGCGCATCGTGTTCGATGACGAGGAGGATTGATCCCGCAGGGGAGCAAACATACGCCGGCAATCGCATATCAGCCCGCAAAATAGCTGCAGTAAAGCCCCGGTTCGCTGAACCGGGGCTTGTTTTATGCCTGTGTGCCATTCGCGGCGCTGGCTCTGTCGAGTGCATCGATCAGCGGCTGTGCATCGAGCAAACGGTGACACCACGGCCCGCTTTCATACACAAAGCTCTCCTCACCCAGTACGAAGTGCAGCGGTTTCTCCCTGTAGAGCACACTGATCTCATACTGCACTGCATCCATGGAATAGCTGTTCTGATAAAACGGCAGGCGGGAGGCCTCGCAGGCGGCGATCCGCTGCGCCAGCGCATCCAGATCGACCTGATCGGTGATGCTTTCGCAGCTGCTATTTTCCACATCCGGACGCAGGACAGCCGAAATCTCCAGCTGCTCCGGCTCCGGCGCGACCGGATACGGCGTCAGCAGATAGATCCCTGCGCCACCGAGCAGGATGACAGCGCACAGCAGATACGCTTCATGGCGGCACGCTCCTTTGGAGTTGACATGGATGGAGAATAAAACAAGGGCCGAAATTGCTTCGGCCCTTGTTCGCTTTTGGTTTCGGTCTGTAAGAGGATTACTTCAGACCCGCGGTGATGATCGCCATCTGGTATACCTCGTCCGCGTTGCAGCCGCGGGACAGGTCGTTGATCGGCGCGTTCAGACCCTGGAGGATCGGGCCGTACGCCTCAAAGCCGCCCAGACGCTGGGCAATCTTGTAGCCGATGTTGCCGGCGTTGATGTCCGGGAAGATGAAGGTATTCGCCTGGCCGGCTACCGGGGAGCCCTTGCACTTGGTCGCTGCGACAACCGGGGAGAACGCCGCGTCAAACTGCAGCTCGCCGTCTACCGCGAGATCGGGTGCAGCAGCCTTGGTCTTTTCGGTCGCATTACGCATCATATCGACCGTGTCGCCCTTGCCCGATCCCTTGGTCGAGTAGGACAGCATCGCAACCTTGGGGTCGATGCCGAACGCCTTGGCGGTCTTGGCGGTCTCGATCGCGATCTCAACCAGATCGTCCTCGCCCGGGTTGATGTTGATCGCGCAGTCGCCCATCGCGTACATCTCGTCGCCGCCGTCCTTTGCGTCGCGGCGCAGAATGAAGCAGGAGCTTACGATCTTGTTGCCCGGCTTGGTTTTGATGATCTGCAGCGCGGGACGGACGGTGTCCGCAGTCGAGTAAGTAGCGCCGCCGAGCAGGGCGTCTGCCTTGCCCATCTTAACCAGCATGGTGCCGAAGTAGTTGCCCTTGGCCAGCGCCGCGCGGCACTGTTCCTCGGTCATCTTGCCCTTGCGCAGCTCGACCATCTTGGCGACCATTGCGTCCATCTCCGGATAGGTTTCGGGGTCGAGGATCTCCATGCCTTCGATGTCGAAGCCGCCGGCCTGCGCCGCCGCCTTGACCTCGTCCACATTGCCGACCAGGATGGAATCCAGCAGGCCGTCCTTCTTCAGGCGGGAAGCCGCCTCGAGGATGCGGGGGTCCGGACCCTCGGTGAATACGATCGTGCGCTTTTCAGCCTTGAGCGTTGCAATCAGATTTTCAAACATTGTTGCACTCTCCTCCAATTTTCTCTCGTCCGCCGGCAGTGCGGCAGGCAAACTTTATCAACCTCATTATACACCCGCCGCATGCAACATCACAAGTATTATTTCGGTCAGCTTTTGGGTAAATTGTGCATTCATTCAGAAGTTGGGCGCACATGATTGCCGGCCCGCCAAACCGGGCACAATAAAAGCGGAAAGGAAGTGCATTCATATGCAAGTGATCCGCTATCTCAACGGCAAACGCCTGCACGGCGCCATGCCGCCGCTTCTGCTCGACCGGGACGGCGTGGGCGCGCTGCTCGGCGCGGCGCGGTACCGGCAGCAGCTTCCATTGCCGGACACGGCCCCCTCTGCTATACTGGAGGCGGAGGGACGCGGTCTTGGAAAGGACCAGACATGAAACACACAGCATTATATCTGCGCGTATCCACTGAGGCGCAGGCGGACGAGGGCTACTCGCTCGCCGCGCAGGCGGAAAAGCTGGAGGCATACTGCCGCATGAAAGGCATCATGCAGTTCCAGCGCTATGTGGACGGCGGGTTTTCCGGCTCCAATCTGTCCCGCCCGGCGGTGACTGAGCTGGTGGAGGCGATCCGGGGCGGCGCGGTCGAGCGGGTGGTGGTTTACAAGCTCGACCGCCTGAGCCGCAGCCAGAAGGATACGCTCTATCTGATCGAGGACGTGTTCCTGCCGCACGGCGTGGACTTTGTTTCGATCAACGAGAACATCGACACCGGCAGCCCGTACGGCCGCGCGATGATCGGTATCCTGTCCGCCTTTGCCCAGCTCGAGCGCGAGAACATCTTCCTGCGCACGCGTATGGGCATGGTCGAGCGCGTCAAGCAGGGCTTCTGGCCGGGCGGCGGTAAGATCCCCTTTGGCTATGACTACGACGCCGCCAAGGGCATCTTGGTGCCGAACGGAGAGGCGGATACCGTGCGAGAGATCTATGCGCGCTATTTGGAAGGGCAGTCCATCGGGCGGATCGCCCGCGAACTGGGGCTGAAATACGAGCATCTGGTGCGGCAGATCCTTGCGCGGGAGAGCAACACAGGCGTGATCGTCTACAAGGGCGAACGCTACCCCGGGCGGCACGAGCCGCTGGTTGACAAGCAGACCTTCGCGCGCGCTATGCGCCGCCTGCAAAAGCCGGATAAGCCGCGCGCAGCGGAGGGCGGCAAGCTGCTCACCGGCTTGCTGGTCTGCGGCCACTGCGGGGCAAAGATGCGCTACCAGAAATGGGGGAATGCGGGCGATAAGCTGGTCTGCTATTCGCGGGACAAATCCAAGCCCCATCTGGTGCACGATCCAAACTGTCCGAACCGGGGTGTGATGGCGCGCGAGGTCGAAGCGGTCGTGGTGCGCGACCTGTCACGGCTCGCGGCTGCGCCTGCGCCGCTGCGCGGCAGGGCAGGGGATGAGACAGCCTGCCGCCGCGCGCTCGACCGCGCGCAGCGCAAGCTGCGGCGGTTATACGAGCTGTACGCCGAGGGGGAGGACGACACCCTGCGCGAATCGATCGAGCAAGCAAAGCGTGAGCGCATCCGTGCAGAGCAGGCGCTGGAGGATGCAAGGCAGGCAGCGCAGCAGCAGGACAATACCGAAGCATACAGCGCGCTGCAAACGATAGGCTCCAGCTGGGACAGGCTGACTGCACACGAGCGGCAGGCGCTGGTACGCGCCTGTGTGCAGAAAATCGTGCTGCAAAACGGGAAAATAGAAATATACTATGCGATCGAAGGCGTGCAGCCGTGCGCTGCGGACGCGGGATAGCTGTTTTTCGACTTTGCACGTTCATGCCGATGATCATTGGGGAAATCCGGCGTTATCTGCGGGACAACAGCGCGCTGCGCGTATCCCGCAGCCTGCGCGATACGGCGTACAAGGCCATGCAGGCCAAGGAAGCGTTTATACGCGAGCACCAGCGCGAGCCTGACATCATGGAGCTGGCCAAGGCGATGGATGTCCCCAAGGAGGAGGTCGTGTTTGCGCTGGACGCGATCCTCGACCCGGTATCGCTGTTTGAGCCTGTATTTCATGACGGCACGGACACCGTATGCGTTATGGATCAGGTGGGGGACAACAAGAATACGGACGAGCAGTGGCTTGCAAGCATCGCCCTGCGCGAGGCGATCGACAGCCTGAACGACCGCGAGAAGAAGATCATCCGTCTGCGCTTTTTCGAGGGGCGCACGCAGATGGAGGTGGCGGAGGAGATCCACATCTCACAGGCGCAGGTATCCCGCCTGGAGAAGGGCGCACTCGAGCATATCCGTAAGCAGATCTGAAGAAAGAAAAGGGACCTGGGAGAAATCCCAAGTCCCTTTTGCGTTTTTACAGATGGCAGCATCCTGCGCTTCCGGACGAAGGCTGTCAGTCGACCTTGACCGTCCAGCCGAGCTCATCCGGCAGGGTGCCCCACTGGATGCCGGTCAGGGTGTTGTACAGCTTGTGGGTAAGTTCGCCGATCTCGCCGTTGTTGATATAGGCAACGTCGTTTTCGTAGCGCAGCTCACCGACCGGGGAGATGACCGCCGCCGTGCCGGTACCGAACACTTCTTCGAGCTTGCCGTCCTTGGCAGCCTGCATGACATCGACGATCGGCAGGCGCTCCTCAGAGACCGGTACGCCCCAGTGTTTTAAAAGGTCGATGCAGCTCATGCGGGTGACGCCCGGCAGGACAGTGCCCACGCAGGGGGCAGTGTAGACCGTGCCGTCGATCTTGAAGAAGCAGTTCATTGAGCCAACCTCTTCTACATACTTGTGCTCCACGCCGTCCAGCCACAGGGTCTGCTCGTAGCCGAGGTCGTGCGCCTTGACTTGGCTGATCAGGCTGGCTGCGTAGTTGCCGCCGCACTTGGTAAAGCCGGTGCCGCCCGGGCAGGCGCGGGTATATTCGTCCTCAACAAAAATCTTGACCGGATTGATGCCGGTGGAGTAATACGCGCCGACCGGCGAGCACACAATGATGAACTGGTGCGTTCTGGACGGGCGCACACCGAGGTGAGGCTCGGTCGCGATCACGAACGGGCGGATATACAGGCTGGTGCCCTCCGCGTGAGGCACCCAGTCGCTGTCCACGGAAACCAGCGCCTTGACCGCCTGCACGAAATCCTCAACCGGCAGGCTGGGCAGGCACATGCGGTGGTTGGTGTTGATCATGCGCTGGGCGTTTTTGTCCGGGCGGAACAGCTGGATCGAGCCGTCCGGCGTACGGTAGGCCTTCAGGCCTTCAAACGACTCCATCGCGTAATGGAATACCATTGCCGCAGGATCAAGCGACAGCGGCGCATAGGGTACGATGCGCGCGTCATGCCAGCCCTGTTCCTCATCGTGATCGATAATCAGCATGTGGTCGGTATAATATACGCCGAAGCCGAGGCTGGATTCGTCCGGCTTGGGCTTTTTGTTGTTCGTAAGCTGTGTCTTGATCTGCAGCATGGAGGATTCACTCTTTCCTTTTTAATTTGTTCGGAAAACGGCATTTAGGCTGCCTGGGTCCGGCATGCCATCGGCCATTTCCTTATTTATTATAGCACTTTGCCACGATAAAGCAAGGCGTTTTTACGCATTAAGGGTGACAAACCCGCCGCGGTTTGCTATAATATGTTCGTATGATTTGCTGAAAGGAGGCGTCTGCATATTAAAAGCACACTGAAAAAACTGTTCAGCGCACTGGTATGCGCGGCGCTTGTGATTCAGCTGATGCCTATGCCTGCCGGAGCGGTGACACTGACTGCAGTGAATGATACGCTCCTGCCGCTGGAGGACAGCACCATGCCCACCCGCATGGGCGGCGAGTACTATGTTCCTTACAGTGTGTTTTCCACGCTTGGCGTATCCGCCTCCAGCGAGGAAAGCGTGCTCAGTATGAGTGCGAACGGGGAAACGCTCAGTTTTTCCCTGAATGAGGGATATGTCTATGACCAGAACCTGAACAGCTATGATACGCCGGCCTACAGCCTGAACGGCACGGTCTATGTTCCGGTCAGACTGTGCTGCGGCAAGTTCGGACTTGGCTATTCCACCATATCGGTCGCGGGGGAAACCGTCCTGCGTGTGACCGACGGATCTGCGCAGAGTGATTCCAGTTTTGCGGCTTCCAAGTCGGGAGAGATCGAAAGTGCGATCAATACATACCTTGGGATATCTGATTCGGGACAGTCTGATCCTTCTAATCCCAATGCGCCGTCCAACCAGCAAACGCCGGAGACACCGGCCGAGCCGCCCATCCCGGAGGTGGAGGAGGAGCCGGAACAAAAGCCGGCAAGTGTTTACTTGACGTTTTACGGGGCGCCGAATACCAATACGCCGGATATTCTGGATGCGTTGCAGAGCGCGGGCCGGCAGGCGACCTTCTTCCTGCCGGTGGATACTTCGACGTGGGTGGATGACACGGTGCGCCGGATTGTGGCTGAAGGGCATACGCCGGCACTGCTGCTTGATGCAGACAGCCAGACGGATCCGGAAACGCTCACAGCCAGCCTTGCGGCAGCAAACGACCGCCTGACGCTGCTGACCGGTGTGTCCGCGCGCATTGTCTCCAACAAAGATGGCTGTGCAGAGCTGACCGAAGCGCAGCGCGATGCTTTGGTCGGGGCTGGATACCGGCTGTGGGATGCAGCGCTTGACAGCGGGGATGAAACGCAGTCTGCCGCCCGCGCCTATGCCACGACCGCGCAGTATTTTGCCTCGACCAGTGCGACACTTGTGGTCCGGCTGCATCACAGCCGTGCGACCGCGCAGACCGTGCAGTCACTGACCGCTTACATGTCCCGCCAGGGTATCCCTTCACCACGTATTACGCTGAGCACAACGCCGATTAACGGTGCGTCCGACATTCGATGAGAAGAACCTCCTTCCGGTATACCCAGAGGGAGGTTCTTGCACCATTTGAAAAAGACGGGGTTGTGTTTCAGAAGAGCTTTAGCTGATGCATCGCCAGATTGATGATTTCAAGGCCGCTTTGTTCTGCCATGCGGACGGTTTGTGCTGTGCCGCCGGGTCGGCCGTCAAAATAACAGATCAACAGGGAAGAAGCGTCCACCATAAAACGGTTGCGCGCTGCATAACAGCCCGCAAAATACCGGCGCGACAGCGCATAGACCTGATCCGCAGCAAGCAGACAGTGGTTAAAACGGCGCTTCCAGTCCGCGGGATAACGGTCAGCCTGCTTGTCAAAGGGCACGGCGCACAGCAGCTGCACAGGTGCCTGCTCCCGTGCGCGCAGCACAGCCTCGGCTGCCCACAGATCAAACCCGGTGGACATGCCGGACAAAAACCGCGTATAGCCGCGCGCCGCCGCCGCATGGACCACGCTGTCCAGCATGGCTTCAAGCGCCTGCACGGCGCGCAAATCGTCCGCGCCAAAGGGCATTTTTTCGATGCGGTAGCCGGAAAAGCAGCATGTTTTGCTGCGATAGTCCTGCATCAGTCCACCTCCAATCAGAACAAATGTTCTATTTTGTTTAGTATACACCTGCAAAACGAAAAACGCAAGTTGTAAATCGCCCAAAAAGCTGGTACAATATGATAACAGAAATCGCGGAAGGAAGAGCGCCATGAACGGACAGAATCGGCTGTTTTATCTGGTCAAGCGCATGATATACCGCTATTTTTCGGACGGGATTCCACAGGCGGCGGCTGAGCTGTCTTACTTCCTGCTGTTTTCAATGTTTCCGCTGTTGATGTTTGTCAACTCAATCCTGGCGCAGCTGGATATTACGCTTGAAGGGATCACCCCGGTGCTTGAAATGCTGCCCAAAAGCCTGCAGCGCTTGATCACGGGTTATCTGGCGCAGCTGTCGGGTACCCCGTCTTTCAGCCCGATGCTGATTGGCATCGGACTGACCTTGTACTTTCTCTCGCGTGCCGTGCGGTCTATGATGCGCACGGTAAACGATATTTACCACGTGGAAGTGACGCGCGGCATGGTGAAGGATGTGCTCATTTCCCTTGGTATTACAGCTGGGTTCCTGATATCGGTCGTCTGCAGTTTTGTGCTGGTCGTTGCGGGCAGGACGCTGCTCCGCCTGCTGCCGCAGGCATTCCCGATCCCGCAGGCTGCGCTCGATGTCACGCATGACGCGAGCTTTTGGGTGATGATTGCCTTTATTTTCGCGTTCCTGATGCTGTTTAACCGCATTGTACCCAACCTGCATCTGAAATTCCGGGAAGTTTGGCCGGGAGCGCTGTTTTCGCTGGTGGCTTGGATCTTGGTTTCGTGGGCGTTTTCGTTTTATGTGGACAATATGGCGAGGTACTCCGTGCTGTATGGTTCGCTCGGTACGATTATTGTGCTGATGCTGTGGTTGTATATCGTCAGCATGCTCCTGTTGATGGGGCCGCAGCTTAACCACACGCTGGTGGTGATGCGCCTGTACCGTCTGGAAAACCAGAAGCATTTTGACTGAAACTGATATTATTGTTGCTGTTCCCATCCGCAGGGATGAATAATAAACATACAGGAGGATAAGAAGGATGAAGGTTGTAGCGATCAATGGTTCGCCGCGCAAGGGCGGCAACTGCGCGCAGATGCTCGAGGTGCTCGGCAAGGTGCTTGAGCAGGAGGGTATCGAATTTGAGGTATGCCAGCCCGGCGCAAAAGTGCATCCGTGCATGGCATGCTATCACTGCCTGGACAACAATACGCTGCGCTGCGTACAGAATGATGACGGTGTCAACGAGATTATCGAAAAGTGCATCGCAGCGGATGGCATTGTGCTTGCCTCGCCGGTTTATCACGGCGGCATTGCGGGCAGCATGAAGTGCGTACTCGACCGCCTGATGCTTGCGGCGGGATGCGGCGATAACCAGCTGCACCATAAGGTCGGCGCTGCGCTGTGTACGCTGCGCCGTACGGGCGGCCTGGAGACCTATCAGCAGCTGCTCGCAACGATGAACTGCATGGAGATGGTATTGGTTACCTCGGATTACTGGAACGCTGTGCACGGCGCAGATCCCGGAGAGGTACAGAAGGATGTCGAAGGCGTGGAGGTCATCGAGAAGCTTGGCCGCAATATCGCGTGGATGCTCAAAGTGATCGACAAGGCGGGTATCGAGCCGCCGGAGACCCATCACCGGACGATGTTTAACTACATCCGATAACTTCGATCGAAAGGCACGCCTTTCGATCGAGCGGACGCACCGCGGCAGCGCCGCGGATACGTCCGAAGCTGCGCGAAGTTCCGACAAGTGAAACTTCGCTCCGCACTGGTATAAAAAGGCAGGCGCGTGTCCTGCCTTTTTATGAA
>DXFS01000076.1 GCA_019114345.1 Candidatus Agathobaculum pullistercoris
CATGTTCACCAAAAAACAAAAATTCCTCCCTGCGGAGGAATGGGTGATGTTCAAAGATGAAACCGGTGAAATCGTTCCGGCCATTGTATCCGAGGAGCTGTGGGACGCTGCCAATGCGGTTCTTGCCCGACGCAGCAAGGATGTCAAGCAGCGGCAAAACCAGTGCAACCACGGCAATCTCCTGACCGGAAAGCTGTTCTGCACCCACTGCGGAGCAGCTTATTACCGGCGGGATTCCAAGGATAAGAAGGGAAACGTCAACAGTAAATGGGTGTGTTCCGGCAAGATCAAAAACGGCGCGGACTCCTGTCCGTCGCTGCCGCTGTATGAGGATGAGCTGAAGCCGGTGCTGTTCGATGTATTCCGACAGACAGAAGCGGATGCAGACGCCATGATCGACCGCTATATTGCAATGTACCAGTCCATTCACCAGGAAGGGAAGGGGATCGCGCAGCAGCTCGATCGGGTGCGTGCCCGACGCGAGCTGGCGGAAAAGAAAAAGAGCAAGCTGCTGGAATACAATGTGACCGGACAGATCAGCGACCGGGATTTTCTACAGATGAACCGGCAATGTGACAGCGAGATCGCGCAGGCCGAGCGGGAGATCAGCGAACTCGAAGAGCAACAGAACAGCGACGCGTCCTTCCGCGAGCATATTGCCACGCTGCGCCGTGTCCTGGAGGAAGCAAAGCGAGATGCGGCGAATGGGCTGATCAACCGGGAGTTTGTTGAGAAGTATATCAACAGCATCCTTGTGACCGTCGAAAACGACAAAATCGACCTGCAAATCAAACTTTTTACCGGTGAAATGACCACGCGATATTTGGAGAAACTCGAACGTCGTACGGGTCACACGTTCAAGAAGATGATCGAATCCTACGAGCAGTCTCTGGCAAACCAGGGCTAACAGCAAACCTGAGCTTATCCGGCAGCAGCCGCATAAGCGGCAGCAAAGCCGAATAACAGTATAACAAAAGCGCGCAGCTTCCAAAATTTTTTGGAAACTGCGCGCTTCTTTTCATTGCAAATCCAGTCAGCCGCGCCACTCGGCAAACAGCTGCTCAGCCTCGGTTGCGCTGGAAGCTGCAACCAGCTTGTCTGCAAGTTCCTTGCATTCACCGTATGAATGCGCTGCGAGATCTGCCTTGGCCGCCAGCATCGCGGAAGCCGACATGGACAGGTTGGTCACACCGAGGCCGCACAGCACGGGAGCCATGCCCGGCGTACCTGCCATTTCGCCGCACACGCCCACTTCAATATGGTTCTCGTTAGCCGCCTTGGCGGTCATAGCAATCAGGCGCAGCACGCCCGGATGCAGCGGACGGTACAGGTAAGAGATCTTCTCATTGATGCGGTCGACCGCGCAGGAATACTGGATCAGGTCGTTCGTACCGATCGAGAAAAAGTCCACTTCCTTCGCCAGTACGTCCGCACATACGGCTGCGACCGGAATCTCAACCATGATGCCGACCTTGACGTTTGGATTGAACGGTACGTTTTCCGCCGCCAGCAAATCCTTTGCCTGCTGCAGGATCTGCTTTGCATTGCGGATCTCTTCGATGGAGGAGATCATTGGGAACATGATGCGCAGGTCGCCGTACTGAGCCGCGCGCAGCAACGCGCGCAGCTGGGTCAGGAACAGGTCGGTCTTGTTCAGGCAGATGCGGATCGCGCGGTAGCCGAGGAAGGGGTTCTGCTCCTTCTCCAGCTCGAGCGCCGGGACTTCCTTGTCGCCGCCGATATCCAGCGTGCGGATTATGACCGGCTTGCCCGCCATCGCCTCACAGGCCTGCTTGTAAGCCTCGTACTGTTCCTCCTCGCTCGGCAGATCGTCACGGTCCATGAACAGGAATTCCGAACGGAACAGGCCGACGCCCTCGCCGCCGAGCTCTGCGACGCGGACAGCGTCGTCCGGCTTGCCGATATTGCCCTCGATCACGATGCGGCGGCCGTCGCTGGTCGCGCCTTCGCGATCCTTGAATTTGGCGAGCATTGCCTTGCGTTCATCCTCGGCCTTTTTCTTCTCCTTGAACTGCGCAAGCGTCTCTTCATCCGGATCGGCGATAACCTCACCGGCTGTGCCGTCGAGCAGCAGGTCGGTGCCGTCCTCAATGCCGTCCACCTTATCGCCTGCGCCCGCAACCGCGGGAATGCCCATCGAGCGCGCCATGATAGCGGAATGGCTCGTGCGGCCGCCGATGCGCGTGATAAAGCCGACCACCGGCTTGGTGCCGATTTTCGCGGTATCCGAGGGGGTCAGGTCGTTTGCAATAATGATGCAGGGCTCGGTAATGGAATCGATCGCATTGTCCGCAATGCCCTTGAGGTTTTTGAGCACGCGCTGGGAGATATCGCCGATGTCCGCCGCGCGGGCCTGCATATATTCATCGTCCATCGCGCGGAACATGGCCTGGAAATTTTCGCAGTTGACAAAGCAGGCATACTCTGCGCATACCATTTCGTCCGCAACCAGACCCGTCATGCCCTCGACAAAATCCGGGTCATCCAGCATAAGCAGGTGCGCGTCGAAGATTTCCGCCTCTGCCGCGCCGATATTCTTTTCCGCCTCATCGCGCAAGGTCTCAATCTGCTTTTTTGCCTTTTCGACCGCGTCCAGTACGCGCTGCTGCTCGGCCGCAACGTCGGTGATCGTATCCTTGACAACAGTCAGATCTGCCTCGCGGATGACCAGCGCTTTGGCATGCGCCAGACCTTCTGATACCCCGATCGCTTTCAATTTGAACATGAATGATGTCCTCCTGCTTGTTGTATTTCTTATACAAAAACAATCTGTAATTTATAGTTTATATTGTATAATATATCATGGTATTCGTCAAGTATCAGAAGCGATTTTCAAAAAAGTTGCTTTTTTTGAAAATCTATGTGCTTCCCACCCTTTTTTCTGCTATACTTAAACCAGTAAAACCACCCAACAGCAGGAGGAACGACAAATTATGGCAAATCGCTGCACCTATATCCCGCAGATTATGCTGCCTAAGGCAGGCTGCGACCTTTCCAAATGGGCGGTCATCGCCTGCGACCAGTATACGTCCCAGCCCGAATACTGGGCGGAGACAGATCATATCGTCGGCGATGCTCCTTCGACCCTGCGGCTGACTCTGCCGGAGGTATATCTGGAGGGCGCAGACGTAGCGGCACGCACGGAAAAAATCCACGAAACCATGCGCCGATATATGGCGGACGGTACGCTGCGCACCCTGTCTGCCGGCGTTGTGTTGACTGAGCGCTGGTCGGGCGGGACTTGCCCGCGCCGCGGCATTGTGCTCGCCGTCGATCTGGAGGCGTACGAATACACCCCGGGCTCAGCTTCGCTTATCCGCCCGACCGAAAAGACGGTGGTTGAGCGCATTCCGCCGCGTCTCAAGGTGCGCCAGGGCGCATGTATGGAGCTGCCGCATATCATGATCCTGATCGACGATCCTGACCGCCGCATCATTGAGCCGCTGTTTGACAAAACCGACTCGTTTGAAAAGGTGTACGACACCGACCTGATGCAGGGCGGCGGCCACATCACGGGGTGGTTCATCCCCAAGGGTGCGGAAACCGACGCGATCGAGGACGGACTGGAGGCGCTGTGTGACCGCGATACCTTCAACAAAAAATATGGCTGCACGGATGCGCAGGCGCTGCTGCCCTATGCGGTCGGCGACGGCAACCACTCGATGGCGACCGCGAAGGCCTACTGGGAGGACGTCAAAAAGGGCCTGTCCGCAGCCGAGCAGGCGGATCACCCTGCCCGCTACGCGCTGGTTGAGGTGGTCAATATCCACGACGAAAGCCTGATTATCGAGCCGATCCACCGCGTGGTATTCGGCGTGGAGACGGATGCGCTGTTCGACGGCCTTGCCGGCTTCTATGCGGGGCAGGGCTGCAAGGCCTATGTGGCTGATAAAGCGCCGGCAGACGCTGACGCACACTGCTATCCGTTCTGCGCTGCCGGGAAATCCGGCGTGTTTGTGGTAGAAAACCCCAAGTGGTCCATCCCGGTTGCGACCATGCAGGCGGGGCTGGACGCCTACCTCGCGCAGAACAGCGAGGCGAAGATCGACTATATTCACGGCGCGGATGTGGTCGAGTCGCTTGGCACAAAGCCGGGCAACGTGGGGTTCATCCTGCCGGACATTGCCAAAAACGATCTGTTCCGCGGCGTCGTGTTTGATGGCGTGCTGCCGCGCAAGACCTTCTCCATGGGCGAAGCGCATGAAAAGCGCTACTACATGGAGGCAAAGACGATCGTAAAATAAGCTGCGGTGCATTGCCCGCAGCGGTATCAGGCTGGGCATGCCGTCCCCTTGACGGCGGCAGAGGCGCAGTGATACAATAGAATACAGAAGAATACAGAAAAACTGCATGGAGGAGCAAGGGGGGCTCCTCCATATTGCTGTCCGGATGCAAAAATATGTGCCGGGCAGGGGAGAGGGGAGAAAAACATGCAGCAGGTGGATTTTTCATCCGGCAGCGTTCGGCGCAGCATCCTTGCCGTCGCCGCGCCGATGATGACCGCGCAGATCCTTAATCTGCTGTACAACATTGTCGACCGCATCTACATCGGCAAAATACCCGGGGAGGGTACGATCGCGCTGGCTGGACTGGGACTGTGTTTTCCGGTCATCACGCTTGTGACCGCGTTTGCCAACCTGTTCGGTGTAGGCGGCGCACCGCTGTGCTCGATCGTGCGCGGCCGCAGGGACCGGGAGGGCGCGGAGCGCATTATGGCGAACGCGTGCTTCATGCTGCTGCTAACCGGCGTGCTGCTGACCGTGCTCGGCATCGCGCTGCACAAACCGGTTTTGTACCTGCTCGGCGCGAGCGATGCGACTTATCCGTATGCCGCTTCCTATCTGGTGATCTATCTGCTGGGGACGGTATGTGTGATGACATCGCTCGGCCTCAACCCCTACATCAACTGTCAGGGCTTTGCCCGCATGGGTATGCTGACCGTGCTGGTGGGCGCGGTGGCTAATATCGTGCTCGATCCAATCTTTATTTTTGCGCTGGGGATGGGAGTGAGCGGCGCGGCGGTCGCAACCGTGCTGTCCCAGCTGCTGTCCGCGCTCTGGGTGCTGCGCTTCCTGACCGGACCCAAAGCCGAGCTTCGGCTGCATTTCCGCGCCTTCCGGCCGGATTTCGGCTGCATCCGCCGGATCGCGGCGCTCGGCACCTCCAGCTTTGTCATGTCCTTTACCGACAGCATGGTGCAGATGGTATGCAACGCTACGCTTCGCACCTTCGGCGGGGATATCTACATCAGCGTGATGACGGTCATCAACTCGGTGCGGCAGATCGCGCAGACGCCCGTCATGGCCATTTCGGATGGCGCTTCGCCTGCGATCAGCTTTAACTACGGCGCGCATGCCTATGGCCGGGTGCGCGCGGCGATCCGCTTTATGACCCAGCTTGGCTTTGGATATACGCTGCTGATCTGGGCATTGGTTTCCGCCTTCCCGGCAGCGTTTATCATGATCTTCAACCATGATGCGGAGCTGGTCGCGACAGCGGTGCCTGCGCTGCACATCTATTTCTTCGGCTTTGTGATGATGGCATTCCAGTTTTCCGGGCAGTGCGTGTTCAAGTCACTGAACCGGGCAGGGCTTGCGATCTTTTTCTCCCTGCTGCGCAAAGCGTTCATCGTTGTGCCGCTGACGCTGTTGCTGCCACACGTCGGTGGATTGGGAGTGAACGGTGTGTTTCTGGCCGAGCCGATCTCCAACTGTGTCGGCGGCCTTGCGTGCTACCTGACCATGCGGCGCACCGTCATGCCTGCGCTTCGGTCACGAGGACAGGCAGGGGCGCAGGGGATATCATGAGATTTCGTCAGGAGAGCATGCATCTATGAAAAAGGCTTTGATTTACCGTATTGTTTTCTATCTGCTCGGCCTGCTGGTGCTGGCGCTTGGACTGACGCTCAATACCAAGGCCGGTCTGGGTGTGTCGCCGATCATTTCGGTCTCGTTCAGCGTCGCAGAGATCTGGGATTTCAACTTCGGCAATACCACGCTGGTGCTGTATGCGCTGTTTGTTGTCGTGGAGATGGCGCTGCATCTGATGCAGTACCGGCGGTTCCGGTCGGATGACATCGCGCATGCAAAGCAGGCCAACCTCCGGCTGACGCTGCTGCTGGATGTGCTGCAGTTTCCGCTCAGCCTGGTCTTTACCCGGTTCCTCAACCTCTTTTCCGGATGGATCCCGACGCTCGAAACGGATTATGCCGGTTCGTTCCTTGGAAGTTTCCCGGGGCGGTTCCTGTTCCTGTGTCTGGCATTTGTGCTAACCGGCGTGGGCGCAGCAGCTTCGCTCGATATGCGGCTGGTACCCAACCCGGGCGACGGTATTGTGCAGGCCATCGCGGATACGGTCGGCAAAAGCGTAGGCTTTACAAAAAACTGCTTTGACCTGTGCAACATCACGATCACGATCGGGATCAGCATGGTATTTGCCGGCCGGTTGACCGGCGTTGGCGTGGGGACAGTCGTAGCCGTGATAGGCGTTGGCCGTGTGATCGCGCTGTTTAACCGTGTAGCGCAGCAGCGGATGGCGCATTGCGCAGGACTGTCGGAAAAAGTGCAGGCATAGCAGAAGGGCGGACGCCATACCAGGCGCCCGCCCTTTGTTTTATAGTTCTGGCTGGGTTGGATGTGCGGCTGGCTGCCGGAGCCGTACAATTGCTGACTCCACCTGATGATCCCGGATTTCCGTGACCTTGATCACCAGTGCATCGGTTTCGACCTCAGCTTGCGCACCGTCGCCCGGAATCGTGCCGAGCGCATCGAAAACCAGTCCGTTAAAAGTGTCGTACGTATCGCTTTCGATGTCTGCACCCAGCGCCTTGGATACTTCTTCGATCGGTGCGCAGCCGCGGATGCGCCAGCAGCCATCCCCGATCTTTTCGATATTCTGTGCCGGTGTGCCGCATTCGTCGTCTCCCAGATCGCCGACCAGCTGCTCGATCAGGTCGTTGCGCGTCACAATGCCGGTAACGCCGCTATATTCATCCAGTACCACGGCGATGCGCTCATGGTTCTGCCGCATGTTACGGAACAGGACGTCTGCCTTGACGCTTTCCGGCACAAAGTAGGCAGGTTTGACAGCACTTTTCAGTACATTCCCGCGGCTGTTGTCCTCCAGACGGAAGTAATCTCCTGCATACAGGATGCCGATTACGTCGTCCGCGCTCTTGCCGCAGACCGGATAGCAGGTATGACGGCTGCGGAAGATCGTGTCCTTCCACTGCGACATGTCGTCTTCCAGCCACAGGAAGGTGATATCCGTGCGGTGGGTTGCAATTTCTCCTGCGGTCAGGTCATCGAATTCAAATACGTTTTCGATGAATTCCTTTTCCTCATGGTCAATCGCACCCTTTTCGCTGCCTGTGTCCACCATCATACGGATGGACTCCTCACTGACCTCGTCATCCTCTACATCTGGGTCGATACCCAGCAGGCGGAGCACTGCATTGGTCGATGCGGTCAGCAGTGAAACGATTGGAGCAAACAGGCGCGCGATCGTGCAGATCATGGACGACATGGCGAGGGCGAGCGGCTCGGCCTTACGCATTGCAACGCGCTTGGGCACCAGCTCACCGAAAATCAGAGTGAAGTACGAAAGAATGACGGTGATTAGAACGATAGAAACCGCATCCAGTGTGGCGGCGGAGATGGGTACGCCAAGTCCCAGCAGCCAGCCAACCAGACGGTCGGAGAAGTTTTCCGCGGCGAATGCACTGCCGAGAAAGCCGGACAATGTGATAGCGACCTGAATGGTTGCGAGAAACCGGGCAGGCTGGCTGGTCAGCCGCGCAAGCCGGACCGCACGCTTATCACCCGTTTCGGCCATTTTTGCAATCCTGCTGTCGTTAATGGAGATAACAGCGATCTCTGCGCAGGCAAATACTGCGTTGAGCGCAATCAAAGCCACCTGTAAAAGCAGCATAAGTAATATAGAGTCTTCCAATTGTGTTCCCTCCTGATAAATACAAAAACGCACAGACAAACCAGCCCATTGGCTCAGGGCTGTGCTGTCTGTGCGTCATATACGGTAAAAATGTTGTTTCGGTCGTTGTCCGTACTGTCTGCGTCGTCCATAGCGGCGTAAGTTGTCCTTCCATTCACGTAATGGCTGTATTATAGCAGCTGCCGGAGGAGAAGTCAAACCCGTTTCTCGACAATTAACGCAATCTGAACACCATTCCGGCAGCTTACCGCAAAAAGCCCTCCACGATCTTGGCCTCGGCCTCTTCCTCGGTCAGGCCGAGCGTGCACAGCTTGAGGATCTGCTCGCCGGCGATTTTGCCGATGGCGGCCTCGTGGATCAATGCAGCATCCTCGTGGTTGGCGGCAAGCGCGGGGGAAGCGTTGACCGTGCCGTGCCCCATGATGATGGCGTCGCACTCGCTGTGGCCCGTGCAGGGGCGGTTGCCGTGGATCACTGAGCGGAACTCCTGATGCGACTGCTCCTTGGCGACCGAGCGCGAGATCAGGTCGCAGCCGCTGCCGTCGCCGTCCAGCGAAACATTGAAATCGGTAAACGCCTGCTGGCTGCCGTCGGTCAGCAGGCGCTCGCGCACGCGCAGCTTGGCGTTCGCCGTCAGCTTGGCGGACATCGTGCGGTGGGTGGAATCCACGCCGCCGATCTGGGTGGTCTCCATTTCCATCACGCTGCCCTCGGCCTGCTCGACCTCGGTGACTGGATCGATCTTGCGCGCACCTGCGCCCGTGCCGGTGCCGAGGTGCTTTTCGAGATACAGCACATGCGCGTTTTTGCCCAGCACAAAGCGGTGGATGCCGTTGTGCCGCGCCTCCTCCTCGCCGTCCGAATGTACGCCGCAGCCCGCAACAATGGTCACATCCGCGTTTTCACCGATGTAGAAATCGTTGTACACCAGATCATCAATGGCGCTGTGCGTCACACAGGCGGGGATATAGACAGTCTCGCCCTTTGTATCCGGCAGGATGGTAACGTCGATGCCGGGCTTATCGGTTTTGGAGGTGATCTGAATATTTTTCGTGGACTGCCGCCCGGCGCACAGCCCATCCTCCCGGATGTTGTAGGCTGCATTCTGCGGCACACCCGTCCAGCCGGATACCGCTTTGAGCAGCCGTTCGGTGATCTTATTCATATTGATGCGCTCCTTCCAGCGGGCAGCCGCAGGCTTTTTCCGTATCGCCAAGCAGGCGGGGGAGGATCTCCTCCCGGCTTCCCTGTGCGGAGACCTGCCCGTCCGCGATGACGACGATCTCATCCGCGATCTCAAGGATCCGCCGCTGGTGCGAGATGATCAGCAGCGAACCATCAGTCTCGCGCAGCAGATCCTGGAACACGTCGATCAGTTTCTGGAAGCTCCACAGGTCGATGCCTGCTTCAGGCTCGTCGAATACATACAGACGTGCGCGGCGCGCAAGTACGGTGGCGATCTCGATGCGCTTGCTTTCGCCGCCGGACAGGCCCGCGCTGACCTCGCGGTCGATATATTCCTTTGCGCACAGGCCGACCCGGGACAGGGTCGCGCACAGCGCGTCCTCGTCCATCTGCTCACCCGAGGCGAGCTCCATCAGGTCGCGCACCGTGATGCCCTTGAAGCGGACCGGCTGCTGGAAGGCATAGGCAATGCCGTTCTTTGCACGGTCGGTTACGCTCATTTTGTTAATCACGCGGCCGTCCAAGAGGATCTTGCCGCTGTCCGGCTGGGTAATGCCGGCGATGAGTTTGGCAAGGCTGGTCTTGCCGCCGCCGTTCGGGCCGGTCAGCACGACGCATTTCCGGTCGGGAATGGTCAGGCTGATGTGATTGAGAACAGGTTTATCCGGCACGCCCCAGCAAATATCGTTGAGTACCAGCATGATTTATGAGGTCACTATCCTTTCAACAGTGTGTTTTTATCTGGGTCAGGCTGCAGCAGCCTAGTAACTTTGATTGTACCACTTTCGTCTACAATGTCAATACCGATCGATTTTATATGAAAAACAAAATGAGAAATTTCAGAACGACGTATAAAACCTGCAGGCAGGCGGCAGACTAATGCTGAAATCACAAAGGAGGTTTTTCACATGGACAAGTCTCATCGTAATATGTCGATCCGTTGCACGGTAGAGCAGTGTGCCAATCACTGCGACAGTGCGGCGTACTGCGCGCTGGACAGCATCACGGTCGGCACGCACGAGGCCAACCCGACTGTCGACCAGTGCACTGACTGCAAGTCTTTTCAGCGTAAGTGCTGAGCCGGCCTGCGCGGAACTGACCTGACAGCAGAGCAGTCGGTGGACTGCAAATCGTTCCGGTAGGGTGCCGAAAGCATGGAACGGAGGCGGGAAGGATGCCGGGCGGCGTCCGGCGCCCTTCCTTCCTGCTGGCTGCACAGATATTGACAGAATCGCACCGGGCGGATATACTGAAGCAGTAGCTAACCTTTCCTGAAAGCTGCGGGCTGACAGGCAAGCGTGTTCACACAATATTCTGCTGTCAAAGACATGATCTGCGATGAAGAGCTCAAAAACCGAGGGTTTGCGTCCTGCATCGTGTGGTGCAGGACGCATTTTTGCAAGGAGGGCACAAAATGGAAAGCCGCATTTCCGTTCTGGCGATTCTCGTGCAGGACCGGGACGCAACCGGCCCGGTCAACCACCTGCTGCATGAATACGGTGACTGCATCATCGGCCGCATGGGTATCCCGCATCGTAACCGCTGCTCGATCATCACGATTGTGATGGACTGCACGGCCGATACGGTCAACGCCCTGTCGGGTAAGCTGGGACGTCTGAACAAAGTGCAGGTCCGGTCGATGATGGCGGGCTGAAAAGGAGAATGGATATGAAACATACAAAGCGGATGCTTGCAGTGCTGCTGGCCGCAGCGCTGTCCCTCTCACTGCTTGCCGGATGCAGCAGCGGAGAGGAGGAAAACCAAACCGACGCAGCGGCAGAAGATACCCAGCAAACCGCGCAAGCGGGATATGAGGACGGCCTGACCACCCGCGTTGCGGCGCTCAAGGGGCCGACCGCAATGGGGCTGGTCTGCCTGATGCAGGACAACCAGGGAGAGGACGCACCCTACCAGTTTGACCTGTATACATCGGGCGATGAGATCGTGCCGCTGCTGGCGCAGGGCGAGGTGGATATCGCACTCATTCCGACCAATCTTGCGGCAACGCTGTACCAGCGCACTGAAGGCGGTGTGCAGGTGCTGGACGTGAACGCGGGCAACGTGTTGTACGTTGTTTCGCATGAGGACAGTCTGACCGACCTATCCGGCCTCGTGGGAAAAACCGTTTATATGACCGGGAAGGGAACCTCGCCTGACTGGACGCTGCAATATCTGATGCAGAAAAGCGGCATCAGTGAGGACGAGCTGACGATCGAATTCAAGTCCGAGGCGGCCGAGGTCGTCTCGGCGCTCGCGCAGGACAGCAAGGCGGCCGGCATTCTGCCGCAGCCGTTTGCAACGGTTGCCATGATGCAGGATCAAGAGCTGGCGCTTAACTTCCCGCTGGAAAATGCATGGAAGGAATATAGCCCGGACGGCAGCGGCATTGCGACCGGTGTAACGGTCGTGCGCACGGAATTTGCCGCAGAACATCCTGCGGCGGTGGCGCAGTTCGTGCTGGACCACCAGCAGTCGGTCGCTGCGGCGCAAGAGGATCCCGCACAGGCCGGACAGCTCATTGAGGAAAACGGCATTGTCAATGCCTCGGTCGCGCAGCAGGTGATCGAGTATTTTAACCCGATGGTTGCGGTATCGGGCGAGCAGATGGAGACCTGGGTCTCGGGATATCTGGAGATGCTCTACGAGGTCGCGCCCGATGCGGTAGGAGGCCAGTTGCCGGATGAAGGCTTCTACTATCTGGGATAATCGCTGGGTGCGCCGCCTGGCGGCAGCGGTATTCTGGCTGGTTGTGTGGCAGGCGGTATCCATGACAGTGCCCAAGCTCCTGTTTGCAGGCCCTGCACAAACCGTGCAGAGCCTGCTTTCCATGGTGGGGGATGGCGGGTTCTGGCTGTCGGTCGCGCATTCGCTTGGAAAAATTGCGGGCGGATTTGTGCTGGCTTTCGCGCTGGGATGCGTGCTTGCAGTGCTTGCTTACCGATGCGCCTTTGTGCGTGTCATGCTCGAGCCTGCGGTGCAGATCATGAAAAGCGTGCCGGTGGCATGCTTTGTTGTGGTGGCGCTGATCTGGATCCGGTCAGCGTGGATTTCAGTGCTGACATCGCTTTTCGTTGTATTCCCCGCGGTGTACATCAATCTGGACGAAGGGCTGCGCAGTGTAGACGGCAAAATGCTGGAAATGGCACGTTTGTTCCGCCTGTCCGGCGGCAGGCGCATCCGTGCGGTCTATCTGGCCGCTGTCATGCCGTATCTGCTGTCCGCGTGCCGGGTTTCGGTCGGCATGGCGCTTAAGGCAGGCGTGGCAGGCGAGATCATCGGCCTGCCGCGCTGGTCGATCGGGGAACAGCTGTACCTGTCCAAGCTGTACCTGAATACGGCCGATCTGTTTGCCTGGTCGCTGGTGATCATTGTGATCAGCCTGGCGCTGGAAAAGCTGCTCGTCCGCTTTGCGGCGGACATGCAGCGGAAATGGGGGCAGGCAGGATGATCATTTTTCAGGACGTTTGTAAAGTATTTGACGGCAGGGAAGTGCTGCGCCGCATCGACTGGCGCATCCGGACAGGGGAGCGCTGGCTGGTCAGCGGCGCCTCCGGTATCGGCAAGACCACACTGCTGCGCCTGCTGATGGGGCTGGATACCCCGGACAGCGGCATGGTCACCGGCACGGACGGGCTGCGCTTCGCACCCGTGTTTCAGGAGGACCGCCTGGTCGAGCACTGGAGCGCCATGGCAAATGTGTCGCTGGTTTGTACAGACGGTGCGCGGGTGCGTACAATGCTGACCGCCCTTCTGCCCACGGATTCGCTGGATCAGCCGGTACACACGCTGTCGGGCGGCATGCGCCGCCGTGTGGCGCTTGCGCGGGCACTGGCTGCGGAAAGCGATGTGCTGGTGCTGGACGAGCCGTTTGCCGGGCTGGATCATGCGGCGGCGCTGCACGCCGCACAGGTGATCGAGCAGCAGCGCGCCGGACGCACAGTGGTCGCAGTATCGCATGGGATGGAGGATTGCTTTGCCGGATACCGGACGCTCACGCTTTAACGAAATGCTATTTTGGCTTGTCGAAAAAGTCCTTCACGCTGCAGCACGCATAAAAACAGCCGTATCTACGGTTGTTTTTTGCATATTCCAGCAGAAGTGTTTGCCAAAAGACCGGGGGTTGTGGTAGTATATACCGGTAAAGGTTGTGATATGGAATGCAAAAAGGAGATTTAGCAAAGCTCAGGCTGCTGCTCAGCGGTATTGCAGCGCGGCTGGATAAAAACCGCGACTATTTTGTGCAGGCGGATTGCACGTTCACCTCGGGAAAAAAGAAATTTCCCGCCAAACTGACGCGTGCGGAGGAAAACTATGTGCTGCGGTTTCAGGGCAGCACCCGCCCAGCGGATGCAGACAGCTTCTGTGCGTTTTTTATCGAGCAGGCAGAGAAATTTGACGAATCCATGCTTGTATATACGGAGCGCAGCACGGTGGTCGCGCTGTCGGTTACTGCGCGCGGCGTACAGATGAAGCAGGCCGAGCGGGAGGCCACAGCAGAGGAAAAGTCCGCAGCGGCCAACCCATTGCTGGACAGCGGGCGGCAGTATCTGATCCGGGTTGATCAGGCGGCAGCCCTGCTGCGCGAAATCGGGATCCTGACCGCGGAAGGCAAGCTCAAGAACGACATGATCCGCAAGTATAACCAAATCGACCATTATGTTGAGCTGGTGGCTCCGATGTTCGAAAAGGATGACAGCGAGGAGATCGTTCTGCTTGACTGTGCCTGCAGAAAATCCTACCTCAGTTTTGTAATGAACTATTACCTGCACGAGGTGCTGCGCCGCCGCTGCCGTGTGATCGGCGTGGATATCAACGAGCATGTGATCGAGGAAAGCCGGGCGATGGCAAAGCGGCTGGGCTATCATAACATGGTGTTCCAGTGTGCGGATCTGCGCACCTACCAGCCGCCGAAAAACGTGACCGCGGTCATTTCGCTGCACGCCTGCGATATCGCGACCGACCTTGCGCTTTCGACTGCAATCCGCGCCCGGGCAAAGTATATCGCCTGTGTGCCGTGCTGCCACAAGGAACTGCTCGACCAGTATACGCTGCCCGGCCTGGAGCCGCTGACCAAATTCGGCGTATTCAAGGCGCGGTTCAACGATGTGCTCACGGACAGCATGCGCGCGTTGAAGCTTGAAGCGGAGGGATATAAGGTGTCGGTCGTCGAGTATATCTCGCCGCTCGATACGCCGAAAAATTTGCTCATCCGCGCTGTGCGTACCGGACAGGACAACCTGCGCGCCCGGCAGGAGTACAATGCGGTGCGCCGTGTACTGGGCACTACCTCTGAACTCGACCGCCGCTGTGCTGAGTTGGAAAATGAGTTTTTCGTCACGGACGAGGATCTGCTGCTGTAACACCTGGAAAACCTCTGAATAAACTGTTATTGAAGTCTCTTCAATCACGTTTTTGGAGGTAATCTACATGGCTGATAAAGTCTGCTGCCCCGGCCCGATCTGCGGCAGTAACAATAATAATGCAGCCGCCGGCGGTTTCCGCGAAGCGGTCTGTGTCCACACCAAAAAGGTATATGACTCCTGCCGCAGCAAGGAATGCCTGCGAGATATCCGTGTTTACCTGTGCCGCGATGCGCAGGAACTGATCAACGCCGGCGGCATCGCGTCCGTCAAGCCGCGCGCAGCCGAACTGCTGTGCGTGAAGATTGATGTCGAGCGCGTTCAGTTTAACCGCGGCTTTTACACGATCGATATCCGCTTCTTCTACCGCATTGAGTGCGAGGTCAGTTGTGTCGTCGGCCGTCCGCGTATCATTGACGGTCTGGCGGTGTTTGACAAGCGCGTTATCCTGTTCGGTGGCGAAGGTGGTGCCCGCATTTTCTCGTCCCATTATGTGGAAGACGGTGCGGATGTCCAGCTTTGCCCGGACAGCAACAAACCCACTGCAGTGGTCGAAGTTGTCGACCCCATCCTTTTGGATGCAAGCATCGTAGCGCCCGAGACCTCCTGCAACTGCTGCTGCTGCGCGCTGCATGAGGTGCCGCGTTCGATCTGCTCACGGTTTGGCGGCGATGATCTGGTACTGAGCGACGATGGCTACCAGCTGTTTGTCACTCTCGGCCAGTTCTCGATTATCCGTCTGGAACGCGATATCCAGCTGCTCATGCCGGCGTATGATATCTGTCTGCCGCGCCGCGACTGCTCGAACAGCGGTGTTGGCGGCGAGCAGGATCCCTGTGAGATTTTCGCGAACTTTGAGTTCCCGATTGACGAGTTTTTCCCGCCCAAACAGGATATCTGTGACAGCCTTTTCACCAATTCCGAGAATAGTAACTCCTGTGGCTGCAAAAGCTGTGGAAACAAGTAATGAACTGGGAATAAGGATGTCTGTCTGACACCGGACAGACATCCGGCTAACAGCCCGCCAGATACCTGGCGGGCTGTTCTATGTTTGGAAAACGGCGCATAGACTGCAAATGAGCAGGGGGAAGGAGCTGGTTGGAAATGCAAGAGGAAAAAAGCTGGGTTTATACATTGATCCTTGGCGTTTGTATGCTGCTTTGCCTGCTTTTGATCGGAAGAATGCTATTGGGGCACCCAGGAGAAAACTCGCCGGCACAGACCGAACCGGAAACCGATGGACAGGAGGACATACAGATGGGGATTGAGGTAGGGGAGCAGGAACTCAGTGCCATGATTGCGCAGGCGCTTCCTTTTCAAACGGGAGAACTGGCTCTGCATATTGGCGCGGATCAGACTGTGTCTATCAGCGCAACTGTCCGCAAGAAGGATATGGAGAACAGCGGTCTGATTCCCGGCAGCCTGCGGACAGCACTGCTGTTCCTTCCGGATCACTGCATGGTGTATGGCACTTGGTTGGTGGAACTGCAGGGCGGTTCTGTGATTCTGCAATGCCAGGAGGCGAAGATCGCAGATATTACGCTGCCTGATGAAATAACAAATCTGTTGTCAGAACAACTGGGTGCGGCAATTAACCATATATTGCAGCAGCAGAAAATCTCCCCGGATTCACTGCAGTGGGAGGATGGAATCCTTACAATCCTGCCATAGAAAAATCCCCTCAGCTACTGCTGAGGGGATTTGTTTTTTATAACTTAGTCGAAGATTACACGTCCGCCACCCTGGAAACGGGTCGCATAGCTGCCGGTCAGAGAATCATACTTAACCACATCGCCGGTATGGGGAGAGTGGATAAACTGATTGTCGCCAACGTAGATACCCACGTGGCTGATCGAAGACGGGCTGCTGCCGAAGAATACCAGATCGCCGGGCAAAAGCTCTTCCAGGGAGACGCGCGTCGTAGCATCATACTGCGCTTGTGCTACACGCGGGATCGAGCCGACCGTGTTAGCGAACACATAAGAAGTAAAGCCGGAGCAGTCAAAACCGCTCGGTGTGCTGCCGCCGTAAACATAGGGGGTGCCGAGGAACTGCGCTGCGTACTCAAGCACTGCAGCACGCTTTTCGCTCGTACCGTTGTAGGAAACCACGTTGGTAGGCGCGGTTACGGTGCTGGTATCAGAACTGGAACCGGAAGAAGCTTGTACACCGGAGAAACTTACGTAATCTGCACTGATATAGCCGCTCTGTCCGTTATATGTAGCCTTGAACCAGCCGTTGCTGACACCGGTGATGCTGACCACAGTACCGTTCGACAGCGAAGCGATCACGCTGCACGAGGTGTTCGGCTGGGAGCGGAAATTAACTGTCGTATCACAGACGATTTTCGCACTGCCCAGGGAAAAATCCTCTGTTTGGGTGCCGCGCACATATTCGCCGCTGACATAGCCTTCTTTGCCGTCTACGGCCACTTTGTACCAGCTGCTGCTGTTGCTGAGCACAGCAAGCAACGTACCTTCCGGAAGGGTTGTGATAATATCGCCGCCAGGAGACTCACGCAGATAGAGCGCATCTGCAGTTACCTTTGCCTGATACATGGCCAGCGAACTGGGGAGAAACATGGATACCGCCAATGCGCCGGATACAGCAAGGCGGAACAGTCGTTTCGTCGAATGCATGGATAAAAACCTCCGTTTCATGCACATCATGCGAACTACGGTTGTTTATTTGCTGTGCAGAGCACGGCCAAGCCAGATGGATGCAATATCCATCGCAGCCCATAAGCTGTTCTTTTCAGTCTTTTTCACAATACGCTCCCGAACACGGACGTTGGGATTGGTCTGCTGCAGCTGCACGGAAACGCGCTTGGCAACCGGCATACCCTTTACCTCGCCGGACTCCAGGATCTGCATCATAATAATATGGGAATCGCTCATTGAACCATAATAGATGATGTTTTCCTTACGCATCAGCGGGTGACCTTTATACTCCAGAAGCTCATTCTTCTTGGTTGAGGAAGGCATTTGCACACTCCTTATAGTTACAAAATGGTTACAATTCAAAATTACATTACGGTAACAGTATAGCACCGGAACAGCGGTTTGTCAAACCTGAATTGTTTTTTTGATTGGCATTGCGCCTGAAATATGATAAAATAAGGACAAAAATCAATGGACAGGCGGGTAAAACCTCGAAATGAAGTTTGCTTTTTTTACACTGGGATGTAAGGTAAACCTGTTTGAAACGCAGGCGCTGACGCAGCTGGCTGCATCCCGCGGGCACGAGATTGTGGACCGGGATGCGGATGCTGTTATCATCAACACCTGTACGGTAACATCTGTATCCGATCACAAAAATATCAGGGCGTTCCATAAGCTGCGCAAGGAAAATCCGCATGCCGTGATCGCAGCATGCGGTTGTTTCGCGCAGACCGATCCGGACCGTGTGCGTGTAGAGGGGGAAGTAGATCTTGTCTGCGGTACGTCTGACCGTGCGCGCGTAATCGAACTGTGTGAGGCGGCGGTGAGCGGCCGCCCAACACCGGATACCGGATGCCGGGAAAGCGGGGGATATGAGGTGCTCCCCGCAGGGGTACCGCGCGGCCGTACGCGGGCGCTGCTCAAAATTGAGGACGGCTGCAATAATTTCTGTACCTATTGTATTATACCATACGCACGTGGGCGGGTGCGTTCCCTGCCGCCGAAGCAGGCTGAGCAGGAAGTGCAGCGGCTGCAGGCTGCTGGTGTGCACGAAATCGTGCTGACCGGGATTGAGATCGCGTCCTATGGGCGTGACCTCATGCCGCAAAGCTCGCTGCCGGAACTGATGCGCCGCCTGCTGCCAGCCTTCCCGGGGATGCGCTTCCGCCTTGGTTCACTCGATCCACGTATCGTGGATGCATCCTTCTGTCAGACTGTGGCAGGCTTTGACAATCTGGCGCAGCACTTCCATCTGTCCTTACAGAGCGGCTGCGACAGCGTGCTTGCCCGCATGGGACGGCGTTATACTACAGAAGACTATTATAATGGTGTACAGCTGCTGCGGCAGGTTTACCCTGACTGCTCGCTAACGACCGACCTGATCGTAGGCTTTCCCGGTGAAACCGAAGAAGAGTTCGAACAGACACTGGACTTTCTGGAGCGGTGCGGCTTTGCGGCTGTGCATGTGTTCCCGTTCTCGGTGCGCAAGGGCACGCGCGCCGCATCCCTGCCGGGACAGCTGGCGCAAAAAGAAAAGGCGGCGCGCGCGCAGCGCGCAAAGGACACTGCGGCCCGCCTGAGCAAGGCCTACCGCAGCCGGTTCGTTGGCCGCCTGCTGGAAGCGCTGCCCGAGCACCGCACAGCAGGCCGGTGGGCGGCGCATGGGCTGTATGGATTTCCTATTTATATAGAAGGCACAGGGGTGGTAAAGAACTGTCCGGTCAAAGTGCGTGTGACTGGATTGTACCGCGATGGGGTGCTGGCGGAAATAATTCCGTAAGGCTGTAACCAACCGTATGCTTCCTCCATAGTATGAAGTGAAATCTTTGATAGGAGGAAATAACGTATGTGTTCTTCTAACGGCATCTTTGGCTAAAACAATTGGTGGTGGATCATTGTTGTCATCATCCTGATCTGGATCTGCTGCTGCAACGACCAGGGAGGCTGCGGCGACACGAACGGCTGCTGTTCCTGCGGCAACAACTGCTGCTGCTGATCCAACGAAAAGCCTTACACAGACGATATGCGTGAGCAGGCGGCGCGGCGGGAAGCCTCGCCGCCTGCTGTAATGCAGGCAAAAAAATTTTTGCAAAAATTTTAATTTCCCTCTTGCAAAATGGGGAGAAATGCGGTAATATATACAAGCACTGTTCATGAGGGACGTGCAAAAGAGGAAATTTTCTTTGGAGGAATCACGATATGTTGGCAGGCGAATTTCGTAACGGCACCACTTTTGAAATGGATGGCCAGGTTTTGCAGGTTGTCGAATTTCAGCATGTGAAGCCGGGCAAGGGCGCTGCCTTCGTCCGCGTCAAGATGAAGAACGTAATCACCGGCGCGGTAACCGAGCGTTCCTTCAATCCGACGGATAAATACGAAGCAGCTTATGTAGAGCGCCGCGATATGCAGTATCTCTACAACGAAGGCGACCTTTACTACTTCATGGATAACGAAACCTATGAGCAGATCCCGATTGGTAAGGATACGCTGGGTGACGATTTCCGCTTTGTAAAGGAAAACGAGAACTGCAAGGTATGCTCCTACAAGGGCAGCGTATATGCAGTAGAAGCGCCGCTGTTTGTTGAACTTGAGGTTATCGAGACCGATCCGGGCTTCAAGGGCAACACCGCGACCAACACCCTCAAGCCGGCAAAGGTTGAAACCGGCGCGATGGTTCAGGTGCCGCTGTTCATCGAGCAGGGCGAGCGTATCAAGATTGACACCCGCACGGGCGAATATCTCGAGCGTTGCAAGAACTGATTAAGTGTATACGGACGGCAGTTATGCCGTCCTGATATGGACATTTAGCTCAGCTGGAAGAGCATCCGCTTGACGTGCGGAAGGTCGGCGGTTCGAACCCGTCAATGTCCACCATGCAAAGCCGTCTCAAATGAGACGGCTTTTTCATACAGATATGAAACGAAAGGACGCGCGACCAGTCGCGCGTCCTTTCTGTTTATGTTGTCTTTACGTCGTTCTTTTTCATCCACAGGATACTTGCTGCAAGGCCGAGCAGCAGGTACAGGCAGGAGCTGATGATAAATGCTGCCGCACTGCAATCCATTGGCTCGGACGGATTGTGCGAGCACATACCGAGCTCGAGCAGGGAAAAGGGAAAGTACACACCGAATCCCTTGACAAGCGCAGGCAGGCCGCAGAAGCCGCCCAGGATGCCCGCCGCGACCGGTACGGCAAACGACCGGATCACCAGCGCGATGAACAGCAGCAGCGATGCCTGCACGGTCAGCGCCCACCAGCCGCGGAGCACCCAGTATACCAGCGCAAACGGGATCGGTGCGGTCAGTCCGGCGATTTTGCCGCTTATGATAAACAGGATGCCGATGAACAGTTGCGTGATCAGGGTCAGCAGCGAGACCACGGTGAGCTTGGCGACCAGCATGGTGCCGACCGGGACCGGCTGGGTCATCACGGCGTTCCAGTTGCGGTTCAGGTGCTCGAGCCGGCAGACATAGGCGCAGTATACGCCGGTCAGTGCCGGGGCGAACAGGGCGCAGTAAAACAGCGCGTGCTGTGTCCAGAGGGAATACCACTGATCGGTCAGCATACCGAGGTTGTTCAGGTAATTCGCCGTTCCCAGCCCGGCGGAGATCAGCGGCAGGATGATCAGCGCCAGCCAGACGAATGAGCGGCGCAGCTTGAGAAATTCTGCGCGTATGGCACGAAGCAGCATGGCTTAAACCTCCTTTTTGACAAACAGGATGCGGCCGACCGCGTAGATCACCAAGAAATACACGATCAGGCAGGCGAACCCCGCCCAGTCAAGGTCAATGAAATAATAATCGCTGATGCGGGTTGCAGCATCCCAGTCCATGCGGGTGTTATAGAGTACCGCATAATACGCCCACAAAAGGAATTTTTGGAACGACGGCGGGAAAAACAGGGAGAACAGCCCGACAAACGAGCCGATCAGTCCGATGATCATGCCGATCATCTGGTTGGGGATGAGCAGGGACAGCACCAGCTGCAGCAGCAGGATGGTGAGCGTGGTCAGCAGGGTGGCGGCAAAATATTCTGCGATTTTATCCGCCGGCGGCGCGCCCGCAAAACCGCAGAACAGTCCGAAAGCGATCATCACGACAAGCTGCACAAGCTCGAACAGCGTCATATATGCCGCGCCGCACAGAAATTTGGCGTCAAACAGCGTGCCCGTACGCTGGACGGTCTCGAGCAACTTGAGCGTCTGCCCCTTGTGTTCGATATCCGCCATACGCGAGGCGACGACGGCAGCGATCACCGGCGTCATCATTGCGTTGAGCATGGGAAAATTGTACAGGAGCGTCGCCCAGCCCTGCTGCAGCTCCCTTGCGGTCGGGTCGCGCATGCTGTACAGCCCCCAGGCGAGCTGGGCGGCCAGCATGACCAGCAGCGGCAGCCACAGCCTGCGCCGCCTGCATTTGAAAAACTCCATCCGAAGTGCTTTCATAGGCTTGCCGCCCCCTCGGTCAGCTCAAGGAAAATATCCTCGAGGTTTTTGCGGCGCTCCTCAATGCGGGTCACGCCGATGTTGCTGTCCGCCAGCAGGGTCACGCATTCCGCGACCTTCTCATCCTCGAGCGGCGGCAGGATGATCTCGCCCTCGCGCAGTTCGTTCGGTATGCCGTGGTGCGTCAGCAGCGCCTGCGCCATGGCGTCGTTCAGCGTGTGCATGGCGAGGTGGTGTTCGCTTTTTTCGTGCAGGCGGTCGATCGTGTTCTGGTAAACCAGCGCGCCGTCCGCGATCACCCCGACGTGTGTCGCCATCTGGTCGATCTCACTGAGCAGGTGGCTGGATACCACGACTGTCATGCCGAACCGTCCGGGCAGCTCACAGATCAGCTCGCGCATCTCCTGAATGCCTGCCGGGTCCAGACCGTTGGTCGGTTCATCCAGAATGAGCAGGCGCGGATGCGCGAGCAGCGCGGCAGCCAGCCCGAGCCGCTGCTTCATGCCGAGCGAGTAGTGCGCAACCTTTTTATCCTTCTGGCTGGTCAGACGCACGATTTCGAGCGCATCCCGGATGTTGTCCTCCGGCACATTGCGCAGGGTCTGCAGGATCCTGAGGTTTTCCTCGCCGGTCAGGTGGCCGTAATAGGAAGGGGATTCGATCAGCGATCCGATGTCCTTGAGAATGTCCAGCCGGTTTTTCTCGTTCATCCGCTTGCCGAATACGTCGATCTCGCCGCTGGTGGGATGCGCCAGCCCAAGGATCATTTTGAGTGTTGTGGATTTGCCCGCACCGTTCGGGCCCAGAAAGCCGTAGATCGAACCCTCCGGGACCGCCATGCACAAGTCCTTGACGCGCATGGCGCTGCCGTAGCGTTTGCACAGTCCTTTGGTTTGTATCAGGTTAGCCATGTTGGATGCTCCTTTGCTTTTTTGCTATAGTGCAATAATACAACTGCTTTCTTACAGCAGCATGAAGCCAACCTTACATTTTCCTTAAATTTGGTGTGCTGCGCGTCGGGTTCGTGGTAGAATAGCATGGGTGATAAAAATGCAGGGATTATATGATCTGAAAATACTGGCGGTCGATGACGAAGCGGCGCTCTGCGGCCTGATTCGGGAGATCCTGGCGCAGGCCGGGTTCCGGCAGGTGCGGACGGCCGGGAGCTGCGCCGAGGCGCAGGCTGCTTTCGCCGCCTTCCGACCGGATGCAGTGCTGCTCGATGTCATGCTGCCGGACGGGGACGGCTTTGCACTGATACAGGCATTGCGTTGTGAGAGGGACATCCCGGTGCTGTTCCTGTCCGCGCGTGACGCGGATGCGGATCGGCTGCGCGGGCTGGGTCTGGGCGCGGACGACTATATCGTCAAGCCCTTCCTGCCGCAGGAGCTGGTGCTCCGCCTAACTGCCGTGCTGCGCCGCTCCTATGCTGCGCAGCTGCAAAGCGCGGACAGCAGTTTGCGGCTGGGGGATACGGTGGTCGACTGGGGCAGCGGCACGGTCACACGCGGCGGTGCCGCCGTGCAGCTGACCGCAAAGGAATACGCGCTGCTGCGCAAGCTGGCGGACAACCGCGGCAACATCGTCACAATCGACGCGCTGTGCCGCGCGGCGTGGGACGAAGAGAATTTCGGCTTTGAGAACACGCTCATGGTGCACATCCGCCGCCTGCGGGAAAAGCTGGAGGACAATCCATCCCACCCGCGCTGGCTGCTGACCGTGCGCGGGCTGGGCTACAAGCTGGCAAAGGAGGAAGCGCAATGAAGGGACTGGGATGCATCCTTGGGCGCTATGTCGGCGCGGCGATCGGCGTGGGCGTGCTTTTAGTTGTGTTTAATGCTGCTGCTTTTATTGCGTTTATCCTGCATTGCTCGCAGGATATGCCTGAAATTGAGGATCGGGTCAGCGTGATCGCTGAGGGCATCGAACGACAGGCAGACGGCGGCTTTTCGGTCTCGGAAGAAGCGCGGCTCGCGCTGGACGAGCGGTACGTCTGGGCGATGCAGCTGGATGAGGACGGCAATGTTATCTGGAGCGACCGAATGCCGAAAGACCTGCCGCGGCATTTTACCGCGAGCGAGATCGCGTCTTTTGCCCGCTGGTATCTGGAGGATTATCCGGTTTATGCGTGGTCTGATGAAGACGGCCTGCTGGTGTTAGCCAGCGCGCCGGGCAGTGAGTGGAAATATTTGATGCAGTCCTCCACCTATATGATTGAGCAGGCGACGGTATGGGTTCCGGCGGTGCTCATCCTCAACCTGCTGACTGCACTTGCGCTCGCCTTACTGCTCGGCTGGCGGATGTACCGTGCCGCCTCGCCGCTGGCGGAAGGTATCAGCGGTCTAGCGCAGGGGCAGGGAGTAAAGCTCTCCGAGCGTGGTGTGCTGGGGTTGCTGTCTGCCGACCTCAACCGCGCATCCGAGCAGCTGCTGGCACAGCGGACGCTGCTGCGCAAGCGTGACCGCACGCGCACCGAATGGATCGCGGGTGTATCACACGATATCCGCACACCGCTGTCGCTCGTACAGGGCAATGCTGCCCAGCTGGAGGCAGACGCTGCACTGCCCGGGCAGGCGCGGCACAAGGCATCCGTGATCCGCGAGCAGAGCCAGCGCATTGGGCGGCTGGTCAGCGACCTCAACCTCGCCTCCAAGCTGGAATATGAGCTGCAGCCCCTGCATATCGCTCCTTTCCGCCCTGCGGCCATGCTGCGCGCGGCAGCGGCCGAGGTGCTGAACCATGCCGCAGGAGAACGGGTATCGGTTGAAATGGACATCGCGCCGGAGGCTGGCGTGATGTCCGCGAACGGGGATGAAGCGCTGCTGCGGCGCGCGGTGGATAACCTGCTGCGCAACAGCGTGCGGCACAATCCCGGACAGATCCAGCTAAGCCTGCGGCTGTCCGTATCGGAACAGCAGTGGTGCATGACTGTTCAGGACAACGGCAGCGGGCTGCCGGAGGATGTGCTGCAGCGGCTGCGCCGCCCGCAGGAGAACGCCCTGCCGTCACATGGGCTGGGGCTTGTGCTGGTGCAGCAGATTGTTCGCGCCCATGGCGGTACGGTATGTTTCGAAAACACACAGCCAGGGCTCAAAGTCACACTTTCCTTCCCGCGGCTGGCGGGAGAAAATGGTTGAGATGCGGCGGTTTTCGTGTTTTTTTGCGGAATACCCTTTTCGGAAGCGTAGGTATTTGCTATAATAATAACTGATAGCGGCCTGTATGGCAGTATCTGCTGCTGCACGGGCCGGATGGATAAAAATACAGTGCAGGCCTGTCCTGCGCGGAGAATAGAGAAAGGGATGCAGATCAAGCATGCAGAAGGTTGCAAAATTCCATAAGGTTTCCGAAAAACAGTTCGTTGCGGACTGGCGTATGGCGGCAAAGTGCACAGAATCCGAGGCAAAACAGGTTTACCAGCGGATCCGCCTGCCGCGCCGCGCGACCGTAGGTTCTGCTGGATATGACTTCTTTGCCCCGGAGGCATTTTCGCTTGTCCCGCACGAGACCATTCTGATCCCGACCGGGATCTGCGCTGAGATTGCGGACGGCTGGGTGCTGCAGCTGTTCCCTCGTTCCGGGCTGGGCTTCAAATACTGCCTGCAGATGGACAACACGGTCGGCATCATCGACAGCGACTACATCCATGCCAAAAACGAGGGGCATATCTTTGTCAAGATGACCAACTGCAACCGGCAGGGCAAGACGCTGACGGTCAGTGCTGGCGAGGGATTTGCGCAGGGTATTTTCCTGCCCTACGGCATCACGGAAGACGACGATGCGGACGGACAGCGCCAGGGCGGCCTTGGCAGCACAACGTCGAAATAATTTCAAAAAACCGCCCTTGGGCGGTTTTTTTCTGTCACGATTCCGGAATGCGCTGCTTATACTGATGACAGGAGCGTGATGCGCTATGTTCTGTCGTGGTCAGGTGCTCGGGCTGTCCGCCCTGTGTCTTGGGACTGGTCTGTTGATTGGCAGCCTTGTGCCGTCCTGTCTGCCGCTTTGGCTGGCCGCACTGGCTCTGATCGCGGCGGGCATATTCCTATTCCAACGGTGACGGGAGGTTCGTATGATGATGAAAGTAGTTGTCTGGAAAAGCCCGAAATATCTGCGCGGGATCCTGTGCAGGCTGTTCCACATTACATGAGCGAAGCAGAGGCAGTTTTTGCCTCTGCTTTTTTCATATTTTACGGCAGGCGGACATATCGTGATACAGGAGCAGCAGTGAAATGAAGGAGGCAGCATCAAATGGAACTGAATCAAACAAGCATCTGCTACTATGACAAACGGCTGGACCGGATCGCCGCCTGTACGGAAACCGCGGATACGATCGTGCCGGATACCTTCCCGGATGTCGGCCGTGTAGTCTGCGCATACGGTACAGCGGCCGTCAAGGATCAGACGCCGCAGAGCGGCCGGCTGTTGATTTCCGGCACGGTGCAAGCGGTCATTCTGTACGAGCCGGAGGGCGGTGGCCTGCGCCGGCTGACCGTGCCGGTCAGCTTTGCGCATATCGAGGAATGCGATGGGCTGGATGCGGATGCGGTCTGCGCGGTCACTTGCCGGACAGTGGCTGTGGACGCGACGGCGGTCAACAGCCGCAAGTTGAGCGTGAGCGTACAGCTATGCTTTTCCATAGAGTGTTACTGTAAAACGGAATGCGAGATCACGGAGGATGTAGCGCTGCCTGGAATCCAGCTGCGCAGCACCATGCAGAATGTAACGCTGATCGAGCAGGCGCGCGCCTACCCGGTCACGGTGCTGGACGATATCACGCTGCAGGGGGCGGAAGGACTGTCGCTGCTGCACACGTCCTGCACGATGCACGTTTCAGAATGCCGCGCGATGCGGGCCAAAGCGGTGCTCAAGGGGGAGGCGTCGGTGCAGTGCCTGGCACTGCAGGAGGACGGCGCGGTGCGCGTTCTGTCGAGCAGCACGCCGTTCACTCAGATCGTGGAGCTGCCGGAGGCGGAGGAGGGGGACAGCGTCCACGCGCTGGTCGCTGTCCGCGAGGCGGACTGCAGGCTGGAGGCAGACGGGCTGCTTTCCTACACGGTGGCCGCATCCGCCCTGCTCACATTGCGGCGGGCAAGGGGGGTGCGCCGGATCGACGATCTGTATCTCCCAGGCCGGGCGCTGCAGATCCAGGAGGAAAAGACCATGCTGCATTCCATGCCGCCGCTGGCGCCCTTTTCCGCGGAGGCGTCTGAGGCGCTTCAGACTGCGCAGCACGTTTCGCATATCGTATCTGCCGGTGCAGTCTGCTGCGGCGCAAAGCGCGGCGCGGATGATGCGCTGCAGATTACGGCGGCGGTGCAGGTGCTCTATCTGGCGGACGACCAGCAGCTCTGCGCGATGCAGCGCATGTTGCCGCTTACTATGTCGTGCGCCGCTGCAGGCGACGTCTCGCAGATCGAGTTGAACGCCCGCGCTTCCTCCGCGGGGGAAAAGGGCATGCTGCTGACGGTCACGGCTGCCGGTATGGCTTCGCCCGGCGAGACGCTGGCGTTCCGGCATATTACCGCCGCTGAAGCCGGGGAAAAGGCGGCGGGACGCGAGGGCGTGACCCTCTTGCTGCGCTATATCGATCAGGAGCGGGAGCTGTGGGACGTCGCGAAGGACTGCGGCGCCACGGTCGACGCCATCCGAAAGGCGAATGATATGGCGGCGGAGGTATCCAGCGTGCGCAATACCATGCTGCTTATCCCAATCCAGGCTTGAAAGGCGGGGAAAGAATGGAAAACCAGATCTATCATCAAATCAGCGCGCGGACGGGCGGCGATATCTATATCGGCGTGGTCGGGCCAGTGCGTACGGGCAAGTCCACGCTGATCAAGCGGTTCATGGAGACCATGGTGCTGCCCGGTATGGAAAATGTGTATAAGAGGGAGCGGGCACGCGACGAGCTGCCGCAGTCCGGCACCGGGCGGACGATCATGACGGCGGAGCCTAAGTTCGTTCCCGAGGAGGCGGCAGAGATCCGCCTGCCAGAAGGCGGTACCTGCCGCGTGCGGCTGGTGGACTGCGTGGGCTATCTGGTGGACGGCGCGCTCGGCAGCATGGAGGACGACGCGCCGCGCATGGTGTCCACCCCGTGGCGGGAGGAGCCGATGACGCTCGCCGAGGCCGCTGAGGTCGGCACGCACAAGGTTATCGGCGAGCACTCGACGATCGGGCTGGTCGTCACGACGGACGGCAGCTTTTCCGATATCCCGCGGGAGAATTATGCGCCTGCGGAAAAACGCGTCATTGAAGAGCTGAGCGCGCTGGGCAAGCCGTTTTTAGTGCTGGTCAATTCAGCGGAACCGGGCGGCGAGGCAGCGCAGGCCGTCTGCGAAGAACTGCACACGCAATACGGCATAGAACCGGTTGCCGTCAACTGCATCGATCTGGACGAGGACGGCATCACGGATATTCTGCAGCGTGTGCTGTATGAGTTCCCGGTGTGTGAGATCGGCTTTATCCTGCCGCGGTACATTGGTTCGCTGCCCGCGCAGCATCCGGTGCAGGCGAGCATCTATCAGTGTATCCGTGCCTCAGCATCGGCAGGGGAAAAGATGCGCGACCTGCGCGGCATGTGCCGCAAACTTGCGGAAAACGAATACATCGGCCGCGCGGAAATCGAACACTTGGAACTTGGAAGCGGCGTAGCACGGCTGCGGATCGACATCCCCGAACGGGTATTTTACGGCATCGTCGGCGAGCAGACCGGTATCCAGGTGAAGGACGCCGCCGACCTGATCGCAGTGCTGGACGACTTCGCAGGCGTTAAGCGGCAGTATGAGCGCCTGCGCGGCGCGCTCGACCAGGTCTACCAGACCGGATACGGCATTGTGATGCCGTCGGTCGAAGAGCTGACGCTGGAAGAGCCCGAGATCGTGCGTCAGGGCGGGCGGTACGGCATACGCCTGCGCGCGTCTGCACCGTCCATCCACCTGATGCGGGCCAACATCAAGGCTGAAGTCAGCCCGATTGTCGGCACAGAAAAGCAGTCGGAGGAACTGGTGCATTACCTGCTCAGCGAGTTTGAGGAGCAGCCGGAAAAGATCTGGAACACCAATATTTTCGGCAAATCACTTAATGAACTGGTACGGGAGGAGTTGTCACATAAGCTCAGCCGTATGCCGGATGACGCGCGGGGGAAAATCAGGGAAACACTGGAAAAGATTATAAATGAAAGTGCCGGAGGCCTGATCTGCATTATCTTATAAACGAATATGGCAGCAAAAAGGTGCCTGTTTTTCAAGCAGGCACCTTTTAATAACAGAATTCGGGTATCTTGTCTTCATCTGAACTTGCCAAACCCTATATATTGTGCTAAAATACCTTGGGAAAAAACGTTTTGCAGGGGGTATTCCGGTGGACAAGCATGTCTTTGTCATTAACGGCAGCGGCGGCGTCGGGAAGGACACGCTGTGTGAAGCGGCACGTCAGTTTTGGCGGGTGCAGAATATTTCCTCGATTACGCCGGTCTGTGAGGTTGCCCGCACAGCGGGCTGGGATGGCGAAAAGACCCCGGCTGCGCGGCGCTTCCTTTCGCAGCTTAAGGAAGTATGCACGCAGTTCAACGATCTTCCGTTCCGGTACTGCATGGAGCAATACCATGCCTTTCTGCAAAACGATCAGCAGATCCTGTTTGTCCATATTCGTGAGCCGGAGCAGATTGAACGTTTTCGGCAGGCGGTGGGCGAACAGTGCAGGACAGTGCTGGTTCGCCGTCCGGCGATGGAGTGCGCGCGCGGCCCGCTCGGCAACCGCTCGGATGATAACGTGGCGGCGTATGTTTATGACGGAATATTCGTCAATGACGGATCGCTGGAGGAACTGCCTGAAAAAGTCCATCGGTTCCTGAATGACCTGATAAAGCAGCGGCTGAAGGCGCAGCATGGATCTGCACATGCAGGAAATACGCAGGAAGATACAGAGCAGAGTCAGGATAGAGAAAAGAAAGGAAATTGTATCCATGAGTGAAGAGAAAAAGCAGCAGAACCCCGAGGAAAAGAAGGGCGGCGCACACGTCGCAAAGGCGGGAAGTACAGTCTCAGCCCAAGCTGCCGGCAATGCCGGGACAGGGGCAGCTGCGCCTGGAGGGGAGCCACCCAAGCGCAATAAGTATGCGGATAAAATGAATAAGAAAAAGAGCCGGCTGAGTAAAGGCGTCCGGATAGGGATCGGCGCTGCAGTCATTGTTCTGTTGATTGCAGCAGGCATCTTTCTGGTAATCAAGACGCGAGGCGCGGGTTCGGAGGATACAGGTAACGATACTGCGGTTGCGTCTTATGGTATGATTGAAACCTATGTGGAGGGAAGCGGCGTCACAGCGGCAAAGGTGCGCGAAGAACTGGGCCTGGATCTGAAAGGTACAGTGACGGATGTACTGGTTGAGGTCGGTGACGAGGTGAAGAAAGGGGATGCCTTGATCGAGGTAGACCCCACTGAAACGCGTCAGGAACTGGAAGCGGCACAGCAGGAACTGAGCCAGGCGCAGAGCGCAGCCACTGCGGCGCAGACCGAGCTGACACAGGCGCAGACCGTGCTGAGCAACGCACAGAGCAAACTCAGCCGCCAAAACATCACAGCGCCTTTTACCGGCAAAGTGATCCCCACGGATGAGGGAACGACCTACCGCGTCGGCCAGCAGGTCAGCGAGGGCGAAGTGATCGGATATATGATCGATGACAGTAAGATGAACCTCACGCTTACCTTCAGCTCTGTCTATGTCAATGCGATTAAGAGCGGGCAGTCGGCGACCGTATCCATCCCGTCTGCAATGAGTGAAGTTTCCGGTACAGTTTCCTCGGTAGATACTACGCAGCGTGTTTCGGGCGACGGCGTCAAAGTATTCCGCGTTGTGATCTCGGTGAACAATTCGTCCGGCACACTGACGAAGGGAATGACTGCGACTGCGACCGTCAATACGGCCAGTGAGGGTACGGTATATCCCGCGGATTCCGGTACGCTCACATACAGCCGGGAAGAGGCGGTAACCGCTCCGATCAGCGGTGAGATCACCGCGCTCAACGGGCTGGACTACAACAGTTACAGCAGCGGCGCGACCATCATGCGCCTGTCCAGTTCCTCTGCGCAGGACGAGGTAACCAGTGCGCAGGCGGGCGTGACAGCGGCTCGCAGCAGCGTTACCGCGGCGCAGCGCGAAGTGACCGAAAAGCAAAAGCACGTCACCGAGCTGCGTAAACTGATCGAGGATTCGACGATTGAATCGCCGATTGACGGTGTGGTTGTCAGCATGAATGCGGTAGAGGATCAGGCGTTCGCCGGTACAGAGCCCCTGGTAGTTGTTGCCGACCTGAATGACATCGTAGTCAATGCAGAGGTCATGTCGACCGATGTCGGTTCTGTGGAACCGGGACAGAATGCAACCATGACCATGTATACCAATGACGGCTCGCAGCTGACGCTGACCGGTGTGGTTGATTCGGTCGCGCTTGAGCCCACACAGGATTCGGGCAGTGCGCAGGGAAGTATGCCCACCTTTACTGCTGTCATTTCAATAGACCCCATCGAGGGCCAGTCAATTTACAGCGGTATGATGGTGGAATACCAGATCACAACTGCTTCTTCGATGGACTGCCTGCTGGTTCCGTCACGCGCGATCGTCAACACCGAGGATGGCACAGCGGTCTTTGCACAGCCGCTTGTAGACGAAAACGGTGAGGAGATCCCGTTTGATGAAACGCTGGAAATCCCGGAGGGCACGGAGGGAATACCTGAGGGGTATTATCTCGTTCCGGTCGAGACCGGCCTTTCGGATGGCACTAACACGGAGATCTATTGGGGCATTGACGAGGGCACCACGGTCTATCTGGCCGGTCCGCAGGATGTCTATGCGGATATGTACACGGATACGGAAGTCGTATACTGAGGAGGGCGCTATGTTTGGTAAAAAAGCGCCGCAGGCAGATACGGCGGGACAGGTATCTGCCGACCCGGGATTTCTGATTGATGTACAGCAGATCAGCAAGATTTACAATGAAGGGCGAGAAAATGAGGTGCGCGCCCTGGATAATGTATCCCTGGCTGTGGAAAATGGGGAATTCCTTTGCATCCTCGGCCAGTCCGGATCGGGAAAATCCACCCTAATGAACATTCTCGGCTGCCTGGATATCCCGACCTATGGCACCTATCACCTGAACGGACAGGCAGTCAGCGATATGAAGCCGTCTGTGCTGTCCGGTATCCGCAACCGGGAGATTGGATTTATTTTTCAGGGCTTTAACCTGATCCCGGCGCTGACTGCGCTGGAGAATGTGGAGCTGCCGCTGATTTACCGCGGCATGGGGCGCGAGGAGCGCCGCCGGCTTGCGGTTGATGCACTGGTTTCGGTTGGCTTGGAAAAGCGCATGGATCACCGGCCGGGTGAGATGTCGGGCGGCCAGCAGCAGCGCGTCGCTATTGCGCGCGCGGTTGCGGCGAAGCCGCCGATTATCATGGCGGATGAGCCGACCGGCAATCTGGATTCAGCCTCCGGCAAAGAGATCATGGAGCAGCTGAAAGTGCTCAATGCACAGGGGACATCTGTGATCCTGATTACGCATGACAATCATCTGGCGCTGATGGCCAAGCGGATTGTGACGCTGCAGGACGGCCGCATCATCTCCGATGAACCGGTGCGAGAGGAGGGCGGCGCATGAACCTGATGCAGACCATACGCATGGCGTTCAAGTCGATTATGAACAATAAGTTGCGCTCCATCCTGACCATGCTGGGCATTATCATTGGCGTGGCATCGGTTATTGCAATCGTTGCTTTCGTACAGGGTGCCAGTACGCTGCAGAGAATGCAGTATGAGGCGCTCGGCGCCAACCGCATTGATGTAAGCGGCTGGGGGGCAAAAAACCAGGACTGGAAGGAATTTGAACAATACCTGGATACCGAGCTGGCGGACAAGGTTGAGGCATGGTCCCCGCAGAGCCAGTTTTATGACTGGCAAGGCGAGGGGGTCCAGTACCGCGCGCAAAAGCTGACAAATGAAAACAGCTCTACCTATATGTATTTTGGCAACCAGAACTACGGTAAAGTGACCAACCATGTCATTTCAGCCGGCCGTGATATCTCCGAGGCGGACTGCAACAGCCGCGCCCGCGTCTGTGTAATCGGCGATACGATCCGCAAGTACTTTTTCGGCGCTATGAGCCCGCTGGGGCAGAAGCTTCGCATCGGCGGGAAGAGCTTTGAGATCATCGGTGTGTACGAGGGCAAGTATGGCGGCAAGATCAATACCGAGGACCAGCTAATCGTCATGCCGTATACCCTGCAGGGAAGTATGATGAGCATGGGCGGCTACTCGGACAAGCAGTATATCATCATGGCCGCGGACAGCAATGATCTGGAGGAGCTGACCAACACGTTGCTCCCGGAGTTCATGCAAAGCCGGTGTGAGGAGAGCGGCGGGTATTTCTACGCGAATTCCAACAGCCTGATGCAGCAGCAGACCGAATCCGGCGCCAATATGATGGCGCTGCTCGGCGGCGGCATTGCCGGGATCTCGCTTCTGGTTGGCGGCATCGGCATTATGAATATCATGCTGGTATCGGTTACTGAGCGTACGCGGGAGATCGGCATCCGCATGGCGATCGGCGCGCGCAAGCGCGACATCATTGGGCAGTTCCTCATCGAAGCGTCGGTGGTTTCCTGCTTTGGCGGTGTGATCGGCATTGTACTGGGGTGCTTTCTGTCTGCGATCCTCGGGAACTTGCTGATGGACACGATCCAGGCGAGCTATCTGCCGGCGATCGAACAGTTTACCGTCCTGCCTTCGCCCGCGCTGATCATTGGCGCATTCCTGTTCTCTGCGCTGCTTGGCATCATTTTCGGACTGTATCCGGCGAATAAGGCATCCAATCTGCAGCCGGTCGATGCGCTCCGGACCCAATAAGGAAGGAAAGAAGAATGAAGAAAAGATTGATCAGTATATGTCTGGCGCTGCTTTGCGTGTTTGCGCCGGCATCCGCTGCATTTTCGGACATTACAGACAGCAGTTTGGCGCAGAAAGTCGCGATTTTAGATGCGCTTGGTATTATGCAGGGCATGGGGGACAACCAGTTCAACCCGGACGGTTCTCTGACCCGTGCGCAGTTCTGTAAGATCGCAGTTACCGCGATGGGGATTTCTGATGTCAGCGCCTATGCCAGCTACACGATCTTCCCGGATGTCAAGCATACGCACTGGGCAGCGGGTTATATCAATGCAGCGGTGCGTCATCCGGATCTGAAGGAACGTTCCATTATCCGTGGATATGTCGACGGCACGTTTGGCCCGGACAAGACGGTCAACTACGGCGAGGTATGCACCATGCTGCTGCGCATGCTCGGATACACCGAGGAGGATGTCGGTCCCTTCTGGCCGGCGGACTACATCGCTAAGGCACAGGCTGTCGGACTGACGGAAGGCGTTTCAGTGACGGATGCCAAGTCGGCAGTCAAACGGTCGGATGCAGCCATTTTGCTGCTCAATACACTGAACGCACCGCTGAAGGATGATACAGGGGCAACCCTGATGGATAACCTGGCATCTGCTACAGTAGACGGCGGCATCCTGCTGGCCACCAGCGAGACAGACAGTTCGCTTGCGGCAAACGAAGCGCTCTTTTTCGAAGACGGTGCAGCAGGCGCTGTGACCCGCCGGACTGCCGGGGCGCTGGACAGCAGCATGATTGGCGTGCGTGGTACCTTGGTGCTCAAGAGTAACGCGGTGGCAGGCATTATCCCGACGCAGGACAGGACGGAAAGCTATACGGTCACTGCGGTGTCGGAAAGCGGCATCCAGACCAGCACGCAGACCATCCGTCCCGGCAGCGATGACAAACTGTTCGTTTCTCGTGCCGGGCATTCCGTTGGTACATTTAGCGAGTTGTGGTCGAATATACAGGCCGGTGATACGCTGACAATGTACTATGATGGACTTGGTTCGCTTGTGCTGATGGCTGTCCTGTCCGGCTCTTCGCCGGCTGAGGGCAATTCTTTTGTATTTGGTGTGGAGGATTCTGCGGAAATCCCGCAGGATTATACCATCCTCAAAAACGGCGCAGCTGTCAACAGAGAGCAGCTGCAGAAA
>DXFS01000077.1 GCA_019114345.1 Candidatus Agathobaculum pullistercoris
GCGGAGCGTTGAGCTGCCCGTCCCCGTGCTGGACGGGCAGCGGCAGGATAACCGCCTGTACGCCGCTGAAGCAGGCGCGCAGGTCGCCGTATGCGCTACAGTGCTCGACTGGGCGCCGGTCGAGCGCAAACGTGCGCACCGTGTGGCCGTCAGCCTGCAGCAGCACCGCCAGATGCACCTGCCGGACGTCCCCGCCGACGACCGCAAGGGTCACGGATTTTGTCATAGGGAAAACCTCCTTTGTGCCATCCTATGCATTTCTGCATGCCGTGGTGCGGCCGGATACGGAAGGCCCCGCTTTGGATTTCCCAAAGCGGGGCCTGGTTTGAAACAGTGGTTATTCCGGCTTGCGGTCTCCGCCGAAGAAGAATACGGCCAGCACGCCCGGGCCGGTGTGCGAGCCGATTACTGTGCCGACATAGCGGATATCCGACTGGACACCGCCTTTCTGCAGCAGATCGGCAAGCTTCTGCGCATCCTCCGGGCAGTCGCCGTGCGAGATACGGACGATCTGGGTCTTGTCGCCGATCTCCCGCAGTGTGCGCTCAGCCAGCTGCGCAATGGCTTTCTGGCGGCCGCGGACTTTGCCGCATACATTGAGCTTGCCCTCGTTGTCCACCCAGATCATCGGCTTGATGCCGAGCAGCCCGCCTACAACGGCAGAGGTTTTGCTCAGACGGCCGCCGCGGTGCAGATGGCCGAGGTCGTCCACTGTAACCAGATGGATCACATGCAGGCGCATTTCTTCGATGGCCGCCGCCGTCACCTCTGCGGAGCAGCCGCTGTCGCGCATCGCGCGCGCCTTGTCGACAAGAAGGTATTCGCCTCCTGTGGCGGACAGGGAGTCTACGCAAAAGATTTTGCGGTCGGGGTAGAGCGGCGCAAGCTCGTCACGCGCGATGCAGCCGGCGTGGAACGTGCCGGACAGGCCGGAGGAAAAACCGACGTACAGGATATCCTGCCCGGCATCCAGTGCGGAGCGAAACAGCTGCAGGAATGTATCCAGTTTGGCCTGTGCGGTCGAAGCCTGCTTGCCCTCCCGCAAGAGGTCATAAAACGCATGGAAGGAAAGTGTCTGGCCGCAGTCTTCCTCAATCGTACGGTTGTCAATGGTAAAAGAGAGCGGTACAAACCGGATGTCGTGCGCGGTAAAGTACGCAGCGTTCTCATCGATGGTGGAATCGGTGATCAGGGCAAACGGGTGATGCATAAGCGTTCTCCTTCGAAATAGTCAGCTGGTGATTTCCATGGTGGTGTCGCACGAGCCGGTCAGCGAGTGCGCCGGACCATGCGGGAGGATCTCGTAAGTATTCTCGCACCCGACAAGACCGATGCCGTCCAGCGCGATCTTGGGTTCGACGGCGATTGTCATACCCGCCTCGAGCGGTGCGGAAAAGCCCTTGGCGAGCACTGGGGTCTCGTCCATGGTCAGGCCGATCGAGTGGCCAAGGAATTTGCAGGCGTTCATAAAGCCGCTGCGGAAGGCGGGATCGACGCAGGCGAGAATTTTCTCATAGATTTCTGCCGGGACTGCGCCGGGCTGCAGCATGCAGGCGATTTCGTTCTCCAGGAATACACACTGCTCGCGGGCTGCACGGATGAGCGCGCCCTGCGGATGTTTTGCCAGCTCGCCGAAGTAGAAGGTAATCGTTTTATCGGTATGATAGCCGGCATAGCCGCAGGGGATGTCGAGCAGTACGATATCGCCCTCATGCAGGCAGCGCTCGGACGAGCCGATCGATTTCATGGCAATACAGGTGCCGACATTGCCTGAGGGGCTGTCCAGTGCGCTGGCGCGCAGACTGTTTTCGCTGAAGCTGGCAATGCCGAGAACATCCTCGGCGGCAGGCTGGTTGTAACGCGAAATGCCCATGGCGCCGCGGTCGAGCATGAAGGTACAGATTTCGCTGCACAGCCGTGCTTCGCTGACCCCGTGACGCAGCAGCGCCGGAGCGACTTCTTCAATCACGGTCTGGTGCAGCTTGCCCGCGCGGCGCATGCAGGAAAGCTCGTATTCGCTTTTGACTGCACGCAGGCCGGAGAGCACATCGTCTGCCGCCTGCGGCGCAAACGGCAGGTGCTTTTGCAGCAGGGTGAGCTTTTGCAGCGTCATGGTACGCGCGGCAACGTGGACGGCAGGCGGGATGTCGGGGAACGCCTCCCGGATGGTGCGGAAGCTTCCCATCGGGCGGATATCCGGGAACAGGGATTCCTTCACCGCACAGTCGAAGGAATGCCGCACAAACAGAACGGCCTGCCCGGGGGTGATGACGAGCGCACCTTCCTGCATGGTGCCGGTGAAATAATACAGATCGATCTTATTGTCCAGCAGCAGCATGGACCAGTCGGGATACCGACGCGACATGGCGCAGCGAAGTCGGTCGATGCGGGCCGACAGTTCGTCGGCCGGAACAGGCGTATGGGGCATAATATCGTTTCCTCCAATCCGTAGTTTTGCATTTTTCTCTTATTTTATCACAGAATTTAAAACAGGGCAATGCGTTCACATTGACTTTTACCAGCTGGTGCGATATCATGATATATGTGAAAGAATCCGCAGAAAGGAGTCGACTATGCGCAGACTTTTGGGCCGCCTGCTTGCTGACCGCCGTGTTGTCGGCGGCTTCTTCCTGGTTGTGCAGCTGGTGGCAGTGATGTATGGCCTTGGATGGATCAGCGATTACTGGAGCTGGCTGCCGTATTTCCTGAACGTACTCAGCTTTACCATTGTGATCTGGCTGGTGCGTAAATATGACAATCCGACCTATAAAATCGCCTGGATCATTATTATTCTGGTGCTGCCCCTGTTTGGCGGCCTGTTTTATCTGCTGTGGGGCAATACGCCGTTCAACCGCGCGCGCACGCAGCATAAATATGAGCCTACCCCCCAGAAGTTTGCCGATTACTTGCGTACCCCGGCTACGGAGGAACTGGCGAAGCAGTATCCGCGCCACGCTGCACGCGCCCGATATATCAATGCCCTCAATGGCATGCCGGCGTGGACCAATACGGAGACACGATATTTCCGCGTGGGCGAAGAGATGTTTGCCTCTATGTGCGAAGAACTGCGGCAAGCGCAGAAATTTATCTTTTTTGAATATTTCATCATTGAAGAAGGTGTGATGTGGAACACAATCCTTGAAATTTTGAAGAGGAAAGTGCGAGAGGGCGTAGATGTGCGCGTGATCTACGACGACGTTGGCTCGATTGCGACCCTGCCCACCAATTATGACCGCTTTCTCGCGTCTCTCGGCATACGGGCGGTGCGTTTTAACCGCTTTGTACCAACGCTTAATACCTATCTCAATTACCGGAACCACCGCAAGATGATGATTATTGACGGTAATGTAGGATATATGGGCGGTATCAATCTGGCAGATGAGTATATTAACAAAAAGGTGCGCTTCGGTCATTGGAAGGATACCGGCATCATGCTCCGGGGGGACGGAACGGCCAATATGACATCGCTCTTCCTGCAGATGTGGGAGTATGTGACAGGCGAGCCGGTGCCGCCGCTGGATCCATACCTGCCTATGGTCAAGCCGCCGGCAGACGGGTATGTACAGTCTTTTGCGGATTCCCCGCTGGACGATATCAATATTGGTGAATCCACTTATCTTCAGATCATCCATAATGCGAAGGATTATGTTTATATTACAACGCCTTATCTGGTCCTGGATAATGAGATGATCACCGCGCTGACGATTGCAGCGCAATCCGGTGTGGATGTGCGCATCCTGACACCAGGTATACCGGACAAAAAGCTGGTTTACATGATTACACGTTCCTATTACCAGCAGCTGCACCGTGCAGGCGTGAAGATTTACGAGTACCGGCCCGGCTTCCTGCATGCGAAAAGTATTGTTTCCGATGATGATACCGCGGTCGTCGGAACAATCAATATGGACTTCCGCTCCTTCTTTCTGCACTTTGAATGTGCGACCTGTTTCTATAACAGTTCGGTCGTCGGTGCAGTCAAGCAGGATATTCTGGAGACCATCAATGCCAGCCGTAAGATAGACGATGTCTGGCTGCATAAGGTGCCGTGGCTGCGGTCGATCGCTGCAAGCGTACTGCGCCTGTTTGCGCCGCTGCTGTAAAAAAAGAAATGCGTCCTGCGTGGCATAAAATGCTGTGCGTGCGGCAGGCCGGTTCTGTCACGGCAGTGTGATCAATGCATCGATAATAAAAAGCGTTCTGCATGGTAATCATGCGGAACGCTTTTTTACTGTATCAGAAACATCAGCAGATAGGCAAGACATGCGGCGATTGCCGCCCAGACCAGACCGGTAAACAGCACGCAGAGCACATAAAGCAGCGGAAAACGCGCATGGCGCAGGCTGCGGCCGAGCTCGTTCGGCTCGCCAAGTGACTGGAGCGCCAGATCAACCGCCTTGTCCCAATCCATTCCACGGTCCTGGTGCAGGTATTCGGCGCGGGAGAGAATATGGTCGGCCAGCTCGCGGCGGACCCGTGTCCGGTAAGGCGGCCAGTACAGGTGCAGGCAGACCTGGTCGAGAAAGCAGTTGATACGGTCATCCGAGGACACAGGCTTCACCTCCGACCACCTTGCCGAACTGCTTGCAGAACGCTGCCCACTCTTTGCGGCAGCGCGCAAGGGTTTTAACCCCCTGCCGCGTCAGTTGGTAATACCGGCGTCTCCGGCCAGCGTCGGATGCCTGTTCATACGAGCGGATCTCCCCCTGTGCCTCCAGGCTGTGCAGAATGGGATACAGCGTGCCCTCTTTCATGGAAAAGGTCTGATCTGAGCGGCATTCCAGTTCACGGATGATCTGATAGCCGTATTTATCTCCGCCCTCCAGCATGGCCAGCACGAGCATGGTGTTGCTGGCGGGGAAGGGAGTTTCGCTTTTTCTGCGGGACATATTGCACACCTCCGGATACCTCGGCATTCGATGTATTCTTAGTATAGACCGGGTTATATGGAATGTCAAATGCAGATTATGCAGAAAAAGCTTGCGGTTTGGCGGTATATGAGTTATGATAGACAGGAATTTTGGTTTTTGGAGGATGAAGTTATTGTTTGCTGATCTGTTCCAGTGGCTGCTTGGTGCGGGGCGTGAGCTGGCTGTCGTGATCATCTCCATGGTGCCGCTGGTAGAGCTGCGCGGCGCGGTGCCGCTGGGAGCGGCGATTGGGATGCCCGCCACTACATTGGTTCCACTGGCGATCTTGGGAAATATGATCCCAATACCATTTCTTCTGTTTTTTGGAGAAAAGGCGCTGGATTGGGTGTGTACGCTGCGTCCGTTCACTAAATTCGCCACCGCTTACAAGAACAAGCTGCTTGCCAAAACCGATCAGGTGACCAAATATGCACGCATCGGCCTGCTGCTGTTCGTGGCGATCCCTGTGCCGGGAACCGGTGCATGGTCGGGAGCATTGATCGCAACGATCCTTAAAATGCCCAAGGTGAAGGCGCTCATGTCCATACTGGGCGGCGTGATCATTGCAGGTTTCATTATGCTGGCTGCATCGAACGGCGTACTGGGGGTTGTGAGCATGTTTTAAAAAAAGAGACGGAATATATTCCGTCTCTTTTCTTTTGGCCTTATCGCATCCAGGCTTTGACTGCTTTGAGCGGCACATCCATCCGTTCCGCTGCTTCTTCGGGTGACAGGCCGGCTTCGAGATACCGGCGGCAGACCGCTTTCATATTTTCTCCCACCTCAATGATATGGTGGTCGGGATCATAGAAACGGACAACACGCTGTCCCCATGCGTGCGTCATCACCGGATGCACGTATTCGAGCGCCGGGATCGTACCGAGCTTCTCGGAAAAAGCGTCGAAATCATCTTCCTCAAAATAAATATCCGCATCATTGGCACAATAAGATATTGGTTTTCCGGTGAACTGCTTCCAGCTTTCCTCGGTCTGCAGCGACAGGCCGCCGGTCAGCACAGCATTGGCACCCAAATCCGCAATGGTGCGCAGCCCCAGAACCTTGCGGTAAAATTCTTTGGAGCACTCGATATCCTTTACAACAAGCAAAGGGTTCTTCATTTTCATATGGCAGGTACTGCCGTGACACATACAGTGTGCGGTTCGGTTCGGCTGCAAAAATCAGATGCGGCAGGAGGCCAGCAGCTCATTTTTACAGTTCCAAAGCTTGAGTGACAGGTCGACATAGTAGGTCTGCGGATTTTCAAAGCGCTTGACCTGCTCCCACAGCGTGTCCAGCTCGGCCAGACAGTAATTGCGGATCTCGTTGATATCCGGGCTTTCGTATACGCATTCCCCCGCCTTAAATAGCTGCACACGCAGCGGGCGAACGGTAAAGTCGGAAACGATTTTCTGCTTCCAAGTATGGATAGGGTGGAACAGCACATAAGGCAGCGAGGGATCAATCTCTTCATCATGTACTGTGAGCACGTCGCCCAGCGCCTTACCTGTTTTGTTATCGATCAGGCGGTAGACCTGTTTAAAGTGCGGCGTAGTGATTTTTTCTACGTTTTCCGACACCTTGATTTTGGGAACGATCTCGCCGTCCTCATTTTCAACCGCTGCGAGCTTGTATACGCCGCCGAACACAGGCTCGGACTTTGAGGTGATCAGGCGCTCGCCGATGCCAAAGGAATCGATCCGCGCACCCTGCACCAGCAGTTCGCGCACCAGATACTCGTCCAGCGAGTTGGAGGCCATGATCTGCATGTCCGGGAACCCGGCCTCATCCAGTATCTTGCGCGCCTCGATGGAAAGATAAGCGATATCGCCCGAGTCCACGCGGATGCCGCGCGGGCGGATGCCCTTCTCCGCGACCATCTCGCGCGCTACGCGGATCGCGTTAGGCACGCCGCTCTTGAGCACGTTGTATGTGTCGACCAGGAACACGCAGTTGTCCGGATAGATGTCTGCATACGCCTTGAACGCTTCGTATTCGCTGTCGAACATCTGCACCCAGGAGTGCGCCATCGTGCCGCCCGCGGGGATTTTATAGTCGCGGTCAGCCAGCACGCAGGCTGTACCCTGGCAGCCGCCGATATAGGCTGCGCGCGCTCCGTAGATCGCGCCGTCATATCCCTGCGCACGGCGCGAGCCGAACTCGAGCACTGTGCGGCCCTGCGCCGCGCGGGTGATGCGGCTGGCCTTGGTGGCGATCAGCGTCTGGTGGTTGATGGTGAGCAGCACCATGGTCTCCACGAACTGCGCCTGGATCATCGGTCCGGCGACAGTCACCAGCGGCTCGCCGGGGAACACGGGCGTGCCTTCGGGCACGGCCCATACGTCGCATTCGAACTTGAAATGGCGCAGGTAGTCGAGGAATGCCTCGGAAAAGCAGCCGCGGCCGCGCAGGTAGGCAATATCCTCCTCGGTGAAATGCAGGTTTTTAAAATAGTCGATCAGCTGTTCGACGCCTGCCATGATCGCGTAGCCGCCGCCATCCGGCACGCGGCGGAAGAACATATCGAAATACGCGCGGCGGTTCGCTATCCCTTTTTCAAAATAGCCGTGCGCCATCGTGAATTCGTAAAAGTCGGTCAGCATTGTCAGGTTTTTTTCGGTCATGCGGAATTACGCCCCTTTGCGCCCTCTGTATTGTGCGCTTTTATTCATCCTCTGCATCTGTCTTGACACAGTGCATTTATACATATAATAGTACGGCCTTCAGCAAAGTGCAAGCATTTCTTTAGAAAATCGCTGGAAAAGAAAATACATAAAATGAATAAATATACGAATGGTAAAATAATTATAAATTTTTCTTGCCAAACACAGGGAGAGGGAGTATAATGAACAAGTCATGAAAACGACGATCATGGAGGTTGCAAGTTATGGAAAAGAAATATAACAAGGTAGTTCTGGCTTATTCGGGCGGTTTGGATACTTCGGTGCTCATCCCGTGGCTCAAGGAGCATTACGGCTGCGAGGTTATTGCGGTATCGGGCAACGTCGGCCAGGGTACGGAGCTGGACGGCCTTGAAGAAAAGGCGCTCAAGACCGGCGCATCCAAGCTGTACATCGAGGATCTGACAAAAGAGTTCGTGGACGACTACATCATCCCGACCATGAAGGCGGGAGCAACCTATGAGCAGTACCTGCTCGGCACCTCGTTTGCGCGCCCGATCATCGCAAAGCGCATTGTTGAGATCGCGCTCAAGGAAGGCGCGGACGCAATCTGCCACGGCTGCACCGGCAAGGGCAACGACCAGGTGCGCTTTGAGCTGGCGATCCATGCGTTCGCCCCGCAGATGGATATCATTGCCCCGTGGCGCTTCTGGGAACTCAACTCCCGCGAGAAGGAGATCGCCTACGCGGAGGCGCACAACATCCCGCTCAAGATCAACAAGGAGACCAACTACTCCAAGGATAAGAACCTGTGGCACCTGAGCCACGAGGGTCTCGACCTCGAGCTGCCCTCTAACGAGGCGCCGATCAACCGCCCGGGCTTCCTCGAGCTGGGCGTTTCCCCGGAAATGGCGCCCGACAAGCCGACCTATGTCACCATCCATTTTGAAAAGGGCGTCCCGACCGCGGTAGACGGCGAGGAGATGGACTCTGTCGCACTCATCGAGAAGCTCAACAAGCTCGGAGGCGAGAACGGCATCGGCATTCTCGATATCGTCGAGAACCGTCTGGTCGGCATGAAGAGCCGCGGCGTATATGAGACCCCGGGCGGCGCTGTGCTGTATGCGGCGCACCAGAAGCTCGAGGAG
>DXFS01000078.1 GCA_019114345.1 Candidatus Agathobaculum pullistercoris
CGCGACCTGTCCCTGATCGGCTGTATCATCGTAGTTGCTGCACAGGCGCTGATCATGGTCAACCCGACGAGCTTCGGCTGGCTGATGGCGATGACTATCATCCGTTCGCTCGGCCAGGCGCCGCTGACCTCAGTTGTTTTCGGCATGATGGGCGACGTCGTTGAATATGGCCAGTGGAAGAGCCACATCCGTCAGGAAAGCCTGATCTTCGGCGCCGGTTCGCTCGGCTTCAAGGTCGGCACCGGTATCACCAGCGTTATCATGACCGCCCTGCTCGAGGGCGCGGGCTTCCTCAGCTCGACCACCGGAGGTGCGGCTCAGCCGGATTCCGCGCTGTCCATGATCTCCACCATCTTCCAGTGGGGCCCGATCCTGATTTGGGCAGTGGCAATCGTTGTACTGCTTCTCTACAAGCTGGATAAGATCTATCCCACCATCATGAAAGACCTTGCCGAACGCGAAGCGCGCGGCGAAATGTAAAAAAGGAGGACATTATCATGCTCAAACTTGGTTACAACGAAGCGACCTGCAAGGAGAACTCCAGCGTCGAAAAGGACCTCGAGCTGTGCGAAAAGTACGGCTACGACTACATCGAGCTGCGCCTTGACATGCTCAAGGAATACTTTAAGACCCATACCATCGACGACCTGAAGGCCTTTTTCGCGCGGAGCCATTTGAAGCCCTTTGCCTTCAACTCCATCGAAAACATCAACTTCTGCACCCCGCAGGAGTGGAAAGCCCTTGTTGAGCTGTTCACCTTCGGCTGCGAGGTCGCCCAGCAGATCGGCAACCCGTACATCATCGTTGTGCCGACCGTCACCGCTGAGATCTGCACCAGGAATGAGCAGGAAGTGTTCGAGGACTCTGTCAAGGTGCTGAACGAGCTGGCCGACATCGCGGAGCCCTACGGCGTCAAGCTGTCCTTTGAGCCGATCGGCGACCGCAAGTGGTGCTGCAACAGCGTGCGCCAGGCGCTCGAGATCGTACAGGCCGTCAACCGCGACAGCGTCGGCCTGACCGTGGACTGCATCAACGTCTACCTGCACGACAAGTGCGCAGACGTGGATTTCATCCGCAAGGTCCCGAAGGATAAGCTGTTCGTGTTCCACATCAACGACTGCGAGGATCTGCCGCTCGGCATCCTTGACCACTGCCACCGCCTGATGCCCGGCCTGGGCGCGATCCCGGTGAAGGAAGTGGCCGACGCGGTCAAGGCTGCCGGCTACGACGGCCCGGCCTGCCTCGAGCTGTTCCGCCCGGAATACTGGGCAATGGACGCGGAGGACGTCATCCGGATGGGCGCGGAGACCACCCGCCCGTTCCTCTGAAAGCAGGATTTTAAAAAAATGCCCGTTGTACCGTGCGCCGCCAAAAGGCGCCGCGCCGTGCAAAGCGCTGTATTTTCCCCTTCAGAAATCCTTGATTTTGGTTGATATGGCAGATTCCGCATCACTTTTGGTTTTTTTCAAACAAACCAAGAAGTTGAAAGAAAATGCGCTTTGGAACTGTTAAACTGTAATCACAAAAGAGAGGAACGGACCTCACACCCAAGAAAGGAAGGAACTCACATGTTAGATCCGAACAAAGTTAAAATCGGCATTGCCCCCATCGCCTGGACCGAGGACGATATGCCGGAAATGGGCGCGGAGAACAGCTTTCTCCAGACCATCAGCGAAATCGCACTGACCGGCTACGTCGGCACCGAGATCGGCTGCCAGTACCCCCGCGACCCCGCTATCCTGAACAAGGAGTTCGGCCGCCGCGGCATCTCCGCCATCACCGCATGGATCAGCACTTACCTCAACGAGCAGCCCATGTGGTGGAACGAGCGTGCATTCGTCGACCACATGAACTTCCTCAAGTCCATCGGCGCGACCATCATCAACACCTCCGACCAGTCCTTCTCCATCCAGCACCAGTGGAACACCCCGCTGGGGAACAAGAAGGTTCTGAACGACGACGAGTGGGAAGTGCTCACCAAGGGCCTCAACCACCTTGGCAAGATCGCTTACGACAGCGGCATGAAGATCGTTTACCATCACCACATGACCACCACCGTGCAGACCACCGCCGAGATCGACCGCATGCTCGCCATGACCGATCCCAAGTACGTCAGCATGATCTACGACACCGGCCACCTGACCTTCTCCGGCGAGGACCCGATCGAGATCCTCAAGAAGCATCACGACCGCATCGGCCATGTCCATCTCAAGAACGTGCGCAAACCCGCGATGGACAAGTGCTACGCAGAGAACAAGAGCTTCCTGCGCTCCATCCCGGAAGGCGTATTCACCGTACCGGGCGACCCGGAAGGCTGCGTAGACTTCCCGACCGTATTCAAGCTGCTCGACGAGTATAACTATGAGGGCTGGCTGGTTGTCGAGGCGGAGCAGGATCCGGCCAAGGCAAACCCGCTCGACTACGCCCGCATGGCGCGCGCTTATGTCAAGGAGCACACCGGCCTCTGATCCGGCACCTTCAAATGCGCTGCGGCGCGTAACCCTGCACAGCCATCCATACCTTAATATAAAAAGGAGAGCATACCTATGAAAAAGCTGAAAATCGGTATCATCGGCGTCGGCCGTCTGGGCTATGAGCACGCCTGCAACATCGCAAACCGCGTTCCGGGCTCCGAGCTGGTCGCAATTGCGGACGCAAACTTCGACCGCGCAAAGCAGGTCGCGGAGGAACTGGGCGTCACCGCAGTTTACAACGATCCCAAGGCGCTGTGCGAGGACCCCAACGTTGAGGCTGTTGCCATCATCACCAACACCGCTTCCCACGTTGAGATGATCAAGCTCGCGATGGACGCCGGCAAGCATGTATTCTGCGAGAAGCCGCTGGCTGACACCGTAGAGAAGTGCAAGGAAGCCGAGAAGATCGTTGCGGCCCACCCCGACCTGATCTTCATGCTGGGCTTCATGCGCCGCTACGACCACTCCTATCAGGTGGCCAAGAAGAAGATGGAAAACGGCGACATCGGCGACGTGATCCTGGTCCGCTGCTACTCGCAGGACCCGATCTCCATCATCGAGGGCACGCTGGAGTACGCCCCCCGTTCGGGCGGCCAGTTCATCGACATGTCCATCCATGATTTCGACCTGATCCGCTGGCTGACCGGCTCCGAGCCGAAGAAGCTGTGGGCGATCGGCGGCTGCTACGAATTCAAGCAGTACAAGGATTGGGACGACGGCGACAACGTCAGCGGCCTGATGCAGATGGAAAACGACGCAATGGCATTCTTCTTCGCCGGCCGCGCTGCGGCGCACGGCTCTGCTGTTGAGACCGAGATTGTCGGTACCCGCGGCACCCTGCGCATCTCCTCTGTCCCGACCGACTCCCTTGTTGAGGTCATGAGCAAGCACGGCGTATGCCGCGAGTGCTACCAGGACTTCGTTACCCGTTGGCATGACGCTTACATCACCGAGATGGAAGAGTTCTGCGACTGTGTAGCGACCGGCCGCAAGGCGACCCCGGGCGTGATCGACGGCACCCAGTCCACCAAGATCGCGTTCCGCTGCAAGGAGTCCTTCCTCAAGAACGAGCTGCTTACCCTGGAATAATCCCTGACCCATCCCCATTTGTAATTCTCACCTATCTCTCACATGCTGAAACAGCCGGAGGGGGAAGCGAAATGCTTCCCCCTCCGGCTGTTTCCATTTGCCGTTCCGGGCATATGGAAACGGCGCTGCAACCGCAGCGCCGTTCCCAAAGCACGCAAAACTGAGAAGGAGATATGTTTTTTATCAGCCGTAGACCTTGGCAATGCACTCGCGGCACATATCGGTCCACTTGCGGAAACGGGTCGGGTCGTTCTGGATGGTGTGCGTATCCTTGAGGATGATTTCAAACGCCGTACCCTTGCCGTCAGTCATGAGCTGCATGGTATTCCTGCGCATCAGGTCCTCGTCCCAGCCGTTGGTGATCAGCGACGGGTTGGGCTTGCACGAGAAGATGGCCTTCATGCCGATCTGGTCGCGCATGGACGCGACGTCCGCCCACGGGGATACCGAAATACGGCGGATGTTCGGGATATTCAGCACGTCGGGCAGCTTCTTTTCGAGGTTGTCGCAGCAGCCGTAGGCCGACAGGCCGAAGTTGGAAAGCAGGCGGCTCTCATAGTCGATGGCAAACTCCTTTGTCATCTCGGGGGAAACCGAAACGAACTCCTGCGACTCCGCATAGGCCCACAGGTTCTTGAAGGTCAGCTTGTCGCCCGGCTTGAGGTCGGGCAGGTCGTGGGTGTAGCCGTAACCGCCGGTGCCGTTGTACTGGCAGCCGTTGTTCATCTCAAGCAGGCCCATATCGAGCTGCTGCTGGTACAGGTCCAGGTAGCCCTTCTCCAGTACGCGCAGGATGGCGTGCATCTGGTCCGGATAGTCGTACAGGTCATAGAGCGCGTTTTCATAGCCGCGGATCTTGGTGTAGGTCTCCATCCAGGAGAAAGCGATGTAGGTATTGCCGCACCAGTGTACATCCAGAATGTCGCCCAGCAGATCCTGATGGATCTCAAGGTCGCGCTTCGAGCCTTCCTCGTCGTAAATCACCTTGGGCGCAACGAGCAGCTCTTCGATGCCGCCTTCTTCCATCTCGTCGTCCGTGATCAGCGGGTCGAACTCGGCTGCGGTCTCGTCGAATTTGTAGTCCTTGCGCCAGAAGGGGTTGATGGTCGAGATGGTCGGCACATGGACGGACTCATTGGTGAACGCGTTGTGCGCCTGACGGCCTTCCAGGCTCCAGCCAGTGTCCGAGATGCGCTTGCGGCAGTCCCATCGCATTTCCGCCGGGACGTCGTCGTTGATGACCTCGGCGCGGTAGATGCGGGCGCGCAGCGTCCATTCGATCTCGCGGGCGACCGGGTCCTCGCACACGAGGCTGTCCGGGGTGATGATCTCGCGCCATGCGCCCTCGGGCGAGCAGTCGATGACCGGCTGGTCGGTCTTGAGGTCGTTATGGGCATACCACAGCTTGCGGCGTTCTTCCATAATGGGCTGGTTGGCCAGTTCGGCCAGACGCTTTGCCAGATCGCGGATCACTTCGCGTTCGTTTGCGTTAATCATGGATAAATCCTCCTTGCATATTTTCCGGTTTGGTTTTGCCGCGCACCTGCGGCGGTCCCGCGCCGCAGGTACGCACGACAGAGAGAGGGGATATAAAGATGGTTTTGTTTTTTATTAAACCTCGCCGCGGGCTTCGCGCTCCGCGAGATCCTGCATGATCTGATCGTATTTCTTATCGAGCTGGTACAGCGCGAGGACAACAATGATGATTGCCCAGATGACCAGCGGGCCGAACTTGTAGACATTGACGATCATATCGAGCGCGCTGTCCGGCTGGACTGTGCCGCCGGTGGTCGAGCTGATGAACCCGGCCAGGCCAAGCAGGGAGGTGATTGCGAACGAGGTCAGGCCTGCGCCGATCTTGGAGCCGACCGAGCCGCCTGCAAATACCATGCTTTCCTGACGGACATGGGTCTTCCACTGGCCGTATTCGACCGCATCGCCCAGCATGCCGAATACCACCGAGTTGAACGGCGCCAGGCCGATGGCACGCACGATGCAGCTGAAGAACAGCCACTGGACGCTGTACGGGTTGAGGAAGAACACGAGCTGGCCGATAAAGGCGAGGCAGGCGCCGGCGAGCGACATGTTGCGTTTGCCGAACTTCTTGAGCAGGAACGGGCTGCAGAAGGTGCCTGCGACAAGGACCAGTGTCTCGACCAGGTACAGGGTGGAGTACAGCCAGGTGTCATCGTTGAAGATGTAGCGGCAGTAATACGGGAGGATGGTGCCGGTGAAGGTGAACAGGCCGTTCTGCATTGCCCACAGGATCAATACAGCCCAGAAATAACGGTTGGTTGCGAGTGCCTTGAGGGACTTGCCGAGCGGGATCTTGGCCTGCTTTTTGACCGCTTCGATCTGCACGGTCTCCTTGCAGAATGCAAAGTTGATGACCAGCAGGATGACGGCCAGCACGCCCCAGATGCTCATGGTCTTGATCCATGCCGCCTGGTCGTTGCCGAAGATCTGGATCAGCGGCAGGGATACGGTAACCGCGAGGATGCGGCCGAACGGGGACAGGCCCATGCGCACGATGCTCAGGTAAGCGCGCTCATCCGAGTCGCGGGTCATCATGGCGGACAGCGAGCCGTACGGCAGGTTGATCGCCGTGTAGCAGACCGTGGTGCAGAAGTTATAGGTTACAAAGATGTACAGGAACTGCAAAAACGGTGTGGTGTGTGGGACGGTGAACAGCAGCACGGCGCTGATGGCGAACGGGACGCTCATCCACAGCAGCCACGGGCGGGATTTGCCCCACTTGGAATGGGTGTGCTCAACAACAACGCCCATGATCATATCGGACACGCCGTCGAATACACGGGACAGAAGCATGACAAGACCAACCGTAGCGGCCGGGATACCGGCATAGTCGGTATAGAACAGGGTGAGGATCGTGCTCATCATGCCGAAGACCAGGTTGCAGGCGGTGTCGCCGCAGCCATAGGCAAAACGGACGCCCCAGCCCAGCTTGCCGCCGGCTTCCGGCGGGGTTTTCAAGGTAGTTTGATTCATCGTTTTCCTTCCTTCCTTATCTTCTCTTATTTAAGCTGTTCCCCCTTGCGCGCGCGTTCGCATGAAACAACAGCAAATTAACTCATTTTGCTTTTCTTTCTATTTCGCATAATGCATTTATCTTGTTTTTATAATATGCGGGTTAAAAATCAATTTGAAGTCTTTATTTGCAGTTTTGGTTTTATTTCCTTTGTTTTCTGTGATTATAGTTTATCATTTTGCGTAAAAAATAGGTAGAATGAAACAATACGAAAAATAGCACAAAACAAAACTTATTTATCTTGCTTTATTTAATGTTGCCAAATCCCTACAGCGTCCCTTGTTGTAATTTACTATTATTGCTTTTTCCTCCCCTCTTCCCTTCCGCCGCGAATTGAGATACAATACAGGTAAGGGAAGCCGCGCGGCGGCACCCATTGCAAAAGGGGGAACAAGCCATGACCGTCCATACTTCCTATATGGAACGCACCATCCCGGACGCCTCCGGCATCACGCTGGAGCACGAAACCGCCGCACCCGGGCGCGGGGCGGCGCCTGCATCCCGCCCGCCGCTCCACCAGCACCATTTCTATGAGATCACGCTCGTCCTGCGCGGCAGCTGCGAATTCTTCTCCGCCCAGGGGCGCATGTCGCTCATCCCGGGCGACCTCCTGCTGGTCCCGCCCGACCGGCCGCATGCCTGCTGCCTGCAAAAAGGCGCACAGCTCTGCCGCTGCCAATTTGAAACGCAAATCATCTCGGGCATCCTTGCCGCATCGCTTCAGGATATGGTATACTGGAATATACCGCAGGCCAGCGCCGCAGAAAAGCGCATGCGCGAGCTCAAGGCGTTCGAAGAGGACGCGCGCGCCGCGGGCAGCCCGCCCCTGCTCCATCTGAGCGTATCCGGTTTGCAGGGCATGATCCACCTGACACACGCCGAGCTTGACTACCTGTACCCCATCCTGCAAAGCATTGCGCGCGAGCAGGAGGAACGCCACTTCAACTTCGAGCAGATGAAGCTGTTCCGCCTGCAGGAGCTGCTGGTCCTGATCCGGCGCATCCAGCTCAGCCAGTTCCAGCTCATCAGCCGTGAAGCTTCCTGGAAAGAGGACATGATCAACACGGTGCTGGCCGAGATCGACCGCGACCTGTCGCAGGACATCGATTTCGAAGGCATCGCGCACAGCCAGGGCATCACGCTCAGCTATTTCCGCACGATTTTCAAAGAAGCCACCGGCATGCCGCCGACCGATTACCTCAACCGCGTGCGCATCCTGCGCGCGCTCGAGCTGCTCCAGACCAGCGACGCGCCGGTCGCGGAGATCGGCCGCAAGGTCGGCATCTATGACGCCAACTATTTTTCCCGCCTTTTCAAAAAGGTCACAGGCTATCCCCCGCGCTATTTCAAGTCCATTCCCGCAAAGGGGAAGGAAGAATAGCGCCCAGCGCGCACCCTTTGATAAAACCGCAGGAGGCAACCCATGAAAAGTTATGAGATCGGCGTACTGCCCGAATCCGAATGGTTTTTCTTCTCCCCATCCGAGGAAACCCAAAAGCTGTTTTACTACCACACCATGTGCGGACACTTTTACTGCAACCGGGATTACTATATCAAGCGCGGCACCTATCCCCCGCTGCTGCTGGTGTATGTCAAGCGCGGCACCTTTTACCTTGAGCTGGAAAGCGGCAAATATGAGGTAAACGCCGGGCAGATCGGGATTTTTGACTGCCGCCAGCCGCACTATTACCACGCCTCGGACAACATGGAATTTTACTACGTCCACTTTGACGGCCCGCAGGCGCACGAGCTTTGCAGCTATATCAACCAGACCAGCGGCCTGGTCATTGACGGCGGGAACAACGCCGCTATCCTCAAGATCCTTGAAGACATGGTAGCCTTCTATCATGATGGCGGAAACGAAAGCGTGTTCGAAACCTCTGCCCGCATTTACCAGATGCTCATGCTGCTGAACAACCCGATCCAGTCGCCCCGCCTGAAAAAGAACGATGATTCGCTCGTCCGGGCGGTCACCTACATCCGCAGC
>DXFS01000079.1 GCA_019114345.1 Candidatus Agathobaculum pullistercoris
GGCGCGGTGATGAACATTGACCCGAAGAACCCGCGCTGGGAGGGCCGCGACTGGTTCGTGCTCTCCAAGGGCCACGGCGGCCCGGTGATGTACGCGACCCTTGGCCTGAAGGGCTATTACCCGATCGAGAGCGCGTATACCCTCAACCAGCCGGGCACGGATTTCCCGTCCCATACTGACCGCAACAAGACCATCGGCGTTGACTTGACCACCGGCTCGCTCGGCCAGGGCATGAGCGAGGCGATCGGCGCAGCGCTCGGCAGCCGCGTGCAGGGCCGCGATAACCATGTGTTCGTTGCGATCGGCGACGGCGAAGCGGACGAGGGCCAGATCTGGGAGGGCGCGCAGTTTGCTGCGCACTACAAGCTGGACAACCTTATCTGCCTGGTGGACGACAACAAGCGCCAGCTGGACGGCGCGGTGGCGGACGTTATGAGCCACGGCAAGGGCATCGGCGCGAAGTTTGATGCATTCGGCTGGAATGTCATCAATGTCGAGGACGGCAATGACGTGGCGCAGATCTACAACGCGCTTCAGCAGGCTTATGCCTGCAAAGGCCAGCCGAGCTGCCTGATCCTGAACACGGTCAAGGGCAAGGGCGCGACCTTTGCAGAGCCTTCAGGCGCGCACTCCTCGCAGCCGACGCAGGAGCAGTGGGACGAAGCGATCGCGGCAGCGGAAGCGGCGCTCGAAGCGGTCAAAAACGGGAAGTAAGGGAGGGAGAACAACATGAGCGTAACTTTGATAGGCAAGCATGAGAAGGACAGCCGCGCCAACCGCGACGGCTATGTAGAGGCCATGCTCGAAATGATGGCTGAAAACGACAAGCTGGTGCACATTGACTGCGACCTGATGGGCTGCATCAACACCGGCAAACTGCTCAAGGCATATCCGGAGCGCACGTTCAACGCAGGCATCGCGGAGCAGAACGCCATGGGCGTTGCCGCGGGCATGGCGGCGACCGGCCTGACCGTGTTCGCACATTCGTTCGGCTGCTTTGCCTCCCGCCGTATGTTCGACCAGGCGTTTCTGGCTGCGGGCTATTCCGAACTGCCGGTGCATGTGATCGGCTCGGACCCGGGCGTTACGGCGGCATTCAACGGCGCAACCCACATGCCGTTTGAGGACTGCGCGCTGTACATGACCATCCCGAACGCGGTGGTGATCGACTCGTGTGATTTTGCGCAGACCAAATCGCTGACCAAAAAGCTGGCAGCGGATAACCGCCCGTCCTACATGCGCCTGATCCGCAAGGGCTTTACCACGGTTTATGCGGACGGCTCGGAGTTCGAGATCGGCAAGGGCGTTACCCTCAAGACCGGCACGGACGTTACCATCATCGCTTCCGGCATCATGGTCGACGAGGCGCTGAAGGCGGAGGAGCTGCTGGCGAAGGACGGCATTTCCGCGCGCGTGATCGACATGCACACCTGGAAGCCACTGGACGAGGAGATCATCATCCGGGCGGCGCAGGAGACCGGCTGCATCGTGACCGCGGAAAACCATCAGGTTTCGTGCGGCCTCGGCTCGGCGGTTTCCAATGTGCTGACCGAAAAGTGCCTCGTGCCGCTCGAGTGCATCGGCATCCAGAACCGGTTCGGCCAGGTCGGCCCGCAGGATTTCCTGATGAAGGAATATAACCTGACTGCGGAAGACATCGCCGCGGCGGCGAAAAAGGCGATCGCACGCAAAAAATAACCGCCCATAGCGGATCGTTTCATCCACTGCAGGATCCTGCCCGAATTCAGGCGGGATCCTGTCCTTTTGTATGCGGCAGACAGACGCGCAGAAGTTTCTCCGGAGAGCTCCTGTCATTAAGGGGGCAGAACAGGAGAAAACCACGTGAATCCACCCGTCTTTTCCTCCCTTCAAGGACATGACCAAAGTATGCCGGCTGGCGGTCTCGGACAAGGCACCGCAGGCGGGGAGGAGCGGCTAAATCGCTACGCACCGCATAGCCAGCGGCTGCATTCCTGGGACGGCTGAAACGCACGGTATGAAATCTCATCTCAGCTATCCATGAGGTTCTCCGCGGGAATCAGGTTGCTGACATAAGGACGTGCGCCGGAGAGTACTTCGTCGTAAAAGTCCTGCTTCCAGTCGATATAGCCGATGCATTCTTCCAACTCCCGGATGGAGTCCAGCAAGGCTTTCCGCTTCTGTGCCAGCATTTTTTTTTCGCTGGGGGATCGAAGGCTGACCTTGCAGGCACAGTGCCAGATATTCTTTCATCTCCTGGATGCGCATGCCGCATTTTCTTAGGCAGACCAGATCTTTGATCCAGTTGACATCGTGTTCGTCAAATATCCGGCGGTTATTGCGGTCGCGTTTTACGTTGGGTACCAACCCTTCATTGCAGTAGAATTTCAGCGTTTGATAACTGATATCAGCCGCTCTGCATGCCTGCATCATGGTATACATGGACGATTTCCCTGCCTCCCCATCAAAAAATTTGAAAAAAGCACTTGACCGGTTGTCGCTACCGGTATGTATAATAATTATTATAAAGCAGATTTCAGACAGAGACAAGGGAGACGCCTTTATGAAGGTATTACTGGTAAACGGCAGCGCACGGGAACATGGTTGCACGGATGCGGCGCTCACTGAGGTGGCGCGTGCTCTGAACGAAGAGGGTGTTGTGACGGAATTTGTATTCATCGGTAATCAGCCGCTGCCGGATTGTATTGGCTGCCGCAAGTGCCGGGAAACAGGATCCTGTGTATTTGACGACGCAGTCAACCGCTTTGTCGAACAGGCACGCGGGGCAGATGGCTTTGTATTCGGCTCACCAGTCTATTTTGCGCATCCAAGTGCACGCCTGCTTGCATTTATGGATCGGGCGTTCTACTCAGGCGGCGACGCGTTCGCATTCAAGCCTGCTGCTGCGGTACTGAGCGCAAGGCGCGCAGGCACAACCGCCTCGCTCGACGTGATCAACAAGTATTTCACGATCTGTTCTATGCCGGTAGTATCCTCGACCTACTGGAATCATGTCTATGGACAGCAACCGGAGCAGGTCGCGGAGGATGCAGAAGGCCTGATGACCCTGTACAATATTGGGAAAAACATGGCGTGGCTGTTCAAGTGCATCGCACTTGGTCGGAAGAATGGGCTGTCCCACCCGGAGAATGCCAAGATCCTGACCAACTTTATCCGCTGAGAAAGGAAACCCTGTAAAAACAATCTTGGAAAAGCCGCCTGCGGAACAGTTCGTTTCTTTTCATCTGCCTATCCGGCTGGGGCACATCTCGGTACAGATGCCGCTGCTTGCTGCTACGACTGCGGCCTGCTGCCGAAATATATGCGCTGCACTCCAACATGGAGATTATTCTGCACTTCTCCGGCAGGCGGCAGATACCTGTAATATCTTCCAATGTGTCCTCCATGAGCTGAGATCGTGACATCGTGGGCACGTGCAGTGATATACGGAGAAAGGAGTATATACAGTTGAAACGGCTTTTCAGTATTCTGACTGCAGCGGCACTGCTTGTGTTTACCGCTTGCGGATCTCCGCCGTCTGCTGAGACACTGGAAAGCGCAGAGGGGCAGCAGATCCGGCTGACAGCAGGCGATATCCAAATCGATATCACACTAAACGGATCGCAGGCTGCTGCAGCGCTCGTTCAGATGCTGCCGCTTGAACTGACACTGATCGAGCGGAATTACTTTGCCAAAGGAATGCTGCTGCCCGATCCGCTGCCCGATACAGAACAAACCACGCGTGCGTACGCGGTGGGAGACTTGGGTTACTGGGCGGATGGTCAGAATCTGGCAATTTTCTATGATGATATTTTTGCGCAGACCTCTGTACCGATCATTCCGCTCGGTCGGGCGGAAAACGGTGCGGAACAGTTATCCGATATTTCTGGGACAGCGACGCTGGAACTGCTGTCGGACGCAGCGCAGGAGCCGATGGACTGAGTACACCTGTGTGGCGGACGAAAGTGGGTGAATACTAATGCATGGCGTGTGGTTCACGGATTTGATGCGTAAAAAGTAGGCTCAAAAGGAGAATCCCTGTCCGTTTTCGGACAGGGATTCAGCGTAAAAGGGGCACGGTTTCGTGCCCCTTTTTGTATCGGGACTCCAATTGGAACTGTAGTTTCAATCGGGAGTCTGCTCAAGTTTTGGACGGGTTTCTTGCAGGGTAGGACAGAAGATGAGACAGGTGATGATCGGCAGCTCAGGTTATTTCGAGGTGCTTTGAGATCGGTTGATAACCCTGCGTTCCGGCCCTTAATGAAAACTTCGGATCCGGAAGTTGAGTTTCTTTTAACCGCCGAGACCGAGTGGCGAGAACAGAATATAGATTCCCGCCAACAGGACGAAGGTAACTATAATAACCGGCATGCGGTATTTCCACGGGGTCATGTCAACGACCTCGAGGTCAGGCAGGACATACGGGGTTTCACGCGGCTTGACCTTGGCGCAGATCCACAGCAGGACAAGGTCGATGATAAATGTCGCGGTTTCGAAATACAGGAAGTGGAACGGCAGCAGGTTCATCATCAGCGCATAGCACACGATATGTACCACAATGACCATTTTCGGCGCAAAGCTTGGGATACGGCGGTTCAGCATACCCATGACCGCGATCGCGAGCACCGGCACGCCGTAATACCCCCACATCTCGTTGAGGAATGTGCTGATACCCGCGGGCAGATACATCAGGAACGGCGCGATGGCAATAGAGGCCAGGCACAGGACGATGCCGAAGCGCTTGGCGATTTTGATCAGCTGTTCATCTGAACGCTGCTTTTTCGAGATCGCCGGCAATACGTCGAGCGAGAACAGTGTCATCGAGCTGTTGAGCACCGAATTAAACGAGGACAGGATTGCGCCGAACATGACGGCCGCAAAGAAGCCGAGCACCGGCGTCGGCAGAATGTCGCGGATCAGCGTCGGATATGCCATATCAAAATCAGTCAGCACGCCGCCGTCGCGGATGAACTGGATAATGCCGGGGGCCACCAGAAAAATCGGGCAGAACACGCAGGCAAGACCGGTGATCAGCGCGCCCTTCTGGGCTTCTTTCAGGTTTTTTGCACCAAGGACGCGCTGCATGATCGACTGGTTCGTACACCAGTAGGAAATGTGGTTGATACCACAGCCAATAATAATCATCGGCCACGGGATATAGGGCGGCAGTGCATCCGCCGGCTGGATTGCATTCAGGTGTTCGGGAGATGCGGTCGCGAAAATGCGGATGCCTTCCGCGATGCTGCCATCTCCCAGTGCAATAAACGCCAGAACCGGAATCAGGATCGCAGCGCCCGCGATAAAAATAATACCGTTGAGTGTGTCGGAAACCGCGACTGCTTTCAGCCCGCCGAAAATCGCGTAGACGCCGCCGATAATGCCAAGCGCCACGCACATAACAACCGTCGCCATAAACCGGTTGCCGCCGAGCAGGTCGGTGATATCAAAAATGCGCTCCATGGCAACCGAGCCCGCATACAGGACAAGCGGAAGCATGGTGACGATATAGGCCAC
>DXFS01000080.1 GCA_019114345.1 Candidatus Agathobaculum pullistercoris
GTCTTGACATCCCCTCTCGCTGGCGTTATGTTGTTAACAAGGCGGCAGCCGTTTTACCCGTCTGCCGCCCATGATAAATTTTTCTCTATTTGCACCGCTTTTGGCGGTTACACAGAATTTGGGATTGCCCCGCCATAGTTATCCGTTAGCTCCACTTGCAGTGTCAGCTCGTCCTCCTCAGCGTCCAACTGCGTCCAATGCAATTCAGCTGTGAATTGCAGAAAACCGTCTTCATTCCCATTTACCTCTGCTTCCAATTCGGATTGTACATCCAATTCCATTGCCTTAAATTCCTGCCCATTTTTCAGCAGAACGATGCGCAGTTCAACCGGATAAACTCCATTTTCTTCTACGAAAGAGCCGCCATGGCTGTATACAGTTATGCCCGCAATCCCTTCCACCGATGTTCCACCCCAGTAACTGCTCTGGATAGGATCTACACAAACAGCGTCCACAGCAATCGTGAACTTATCGCGCACACCATATTCGCTGCCGAGCAGCAGGTTGCGTTGCGCACCGTCCGTGCTGGTCAGTACCAGATAGGCGGAAAAGTAGTCGCACATCGGTATATTTATCTGCCCGCTGTACACACCGTCCAGCCAGGTAGCGCACGACCAGCTTTCTGTCCCGCTGCGGATGGTAAATTTAGCCGTATCTTCTGCACTTATCTCGCTCGGCAATGCGCTCAAGGTCACAATCAGTTCCTCTGGGTTGTCCGGATCGAGCATATACTGCATCTGCACATCTGTCAGCTCTTCACTTGACCCGTCTGCTTGCTGTTCGTTTGGCTGGATCACTGTATGCGCATTGGCCTGCAAGTCATCTACGAGCACGCGCATCGCATCCAGTTCTCCCTGCATCCCCTGCACGCGCACCATGGCATAGAAATTGCCCAGCACACTCACCAGCACCAGCGCGGCAAGCGCAATGATAAACCACTTTGTCTTTTTCGTCAGGACAGGTGCATACGAGACTTTCAGCCCCTCTGCGGATATCTTCACTCCCTCGGACGGCTCCTGCTCCCGGCCGGGCAGTTCCTCCTCCGGCCGCAGCAGTGTATCCACCGGCACGCCGAACAGCCGGCTCAGCTCGACCAGGTTGTCCATGGTAGGTACCGCCTGATCAGCTTCCCACTTGCTCACCGCCTGCCGGGACAGCCCGAGCTGCTCACCCAGCCCCTCCTGGCTGAGCCCCTTTTCGCGCCGCAGTGCTGCGATCTTCTCCCCTGTTGTCATAACGAACACCTCGCTTTCTCTATCCTCAGTGTGCCTGATTTCTGTTCTAAATGCCACCAACCCGGCGTTTCTTTTTGTCAACCAGCGGTTGACATGCCTCTAATCTGGCGGAAAAGCCCCGAAAGGACATCTCCTTCGGGGCTTTTCTTTTCCTCTTAAGTAGAGTTTACTCGATGCCTTCGTCCTCGCCTTCATGGCGGTTATTGAAAGCATACTCCGGACACTTTGCCTTTGCCTCTTCCTCGGTCGCGTAGGGACAGGTACGGACACGTCCCTCGGTCTCGGAAAGCGCAACGCAAAGCTTATCTGTTCCATTGGCGAAGCGGCGCCGGAACAAGCACCACAGTTTTTTCATGACATAGACTTCCTTTCCTGTCGATTGACAATATTATAACAAAGTTTTCCGTCTATGTCAATAAACCTTGTTATCTTTTTGACAAATATTATTCGCCAAAGAATTCCTCATGGATGGCTCTGACCGCCTTCTCGCTGTCCTCCTCGTTGATGAGGACAGAGATCTTGATCTCCGAGGTGGAGATCATACGGATATTGATGCCCGCCATCGCCAGCGCCTCAAACATCTTGGACGCAACGCCTGCGGACGACGCCATACCCGCGCCCACAATGGACACCTTTGCAACCTTGGTGCTGATCGAAACATCCTCAAAGCCGAGCATTTCCGCGTTGTCGCGCAGGATCTGGCCGACGCGCTCCGCGTCATCCTGCCGGATGGTGAACGAAATCGACTTCTTGTTGTCGCGGCCGACCGACTGCAGGATGATATCGACGTTGACATTGTGCTTGGCCATGAGCGAGAATACCTTGAACGCGGTGCCCGGCGTATCGGCTACGTTGATGATCGCAACACGGGCGCAGTTATTGTCACGGGCGACACCCGAAACATTCATTTTTTCCATGTGAGAACCCTCCTTGACTTTGGTACCCGGGTTGCGGGTAAAGCTCGAAACGACCTCAAGGTCGACATTGTACTTCTTTGCCATCTCAACCGAACGGTTGTGCAGCACCTGTGCGCCGAGCGACGCCAGCTCGAGCATTTCGTCATAGGTGATGGCGTCCAGCTTACGGGCGCTTGGCACGATGCGCGGGTCGGCGGTATAAACGCCGTCCACATCGGTATAGATCTGGCACAGGTCCGCGCCCAGCACCGCCGCGATCGCGACCGCGGTCGTATCCGAGCCGCCGCGGCCAAGGGTGGTTACGTCGCCCATCTTGTTGATGCCCTGGAAGCCTGCCACGATGCAGATCTTGCCGTTATCCAGTTCAGCGCGCAGGCGCTCTGCCGAAACGCGCTTGATGCGCGCATCGGAATAGTTGCTGTTGGTCTCCAGGCCGATCTGCCAGCCGGTCAGCGAAACCACGGAAAAGCCGAGCTTCTGGATCGCCATGGCCAGCAGCGACATAGAGATCATCTCGCCGGTATTCAGCAGGACGTCCATCTCACGCTTGGACGGACGATCGTTCAGCTCCGCCGCCTTTGCGATCAGGTCATCCGTCGTATCACCCTGCGCAGATACAACGACCACTACCTGGTTACCCGCCTGCGCCGTCTTGGTTACAATGTCCGCAACATTTCTCAGACGCTCAGTGTCGGCAACCGAAGTGCCGCCGAACTTTTGCACAATAAGACTCATATCTGTTTCGTTTCCTCCTTATATCGCCTACCGCCATAGCGGTCTCGATTCAAATACGTTTGACCGTTGCTCCGACTTCGTCGCAGCGCAGCTGGACAGCCTTCCAGTGCGGGTATTTTTCCGCACACATGGCCTGCGCGCGCGACAGATAGTCGCGGTCCCCCTTGTAAACCATCGCGACGATGGACGGGCCTGCGCCCGAAATATATGCGCCCAGCGCTCCCAGCTCCTTGGCGCCGCGCACCACGTCCTCGCCGTTTTCGATCAAGCCGAAGCGGTAGGGCTGGTGCAGGCAGTCGCCGGTCGCAACGTCCAGGTTTTCCAACTGGCCGGTGGTCAGGCTGCCCGCCAGCAGCGCCGCACGCGCCAGATTGTACACCGCGTCATGGTGTGCAATGGTTTTGGGCAGTGCCGCGCGTGCCTTTTCCGTGGACAGCTTAAAGTCCGGGATGAATACGATGAAATCGATCGCACTGTGCATGGGCACGCGCACCTGATGCACATGGCCGTTTTCCAGCAGCGCCACGCAAAAGCCGCCCAGGATGGCGGGCGTGGAATTGTCCGGATGCCCCTCAATAGTAGCCGCAAGATCGATCACAGCCTGCCGGTCGAGCGGATCACCCAGCAGCGCGTTTGCTCCCAGGATACCAGCAACCGTGCACGCCGAGGACGAACCCAGGCCGCGCGTCTGCGGGATCGCGCAGTCCTCCACGATCTTGAGGCCGGAGAGCGGCTTTCCACACTCGTCATAGACACGCTTGGCGCACTGGTAAATCAGGTTGCGCGCATCCTTGGGCACGAACTGCCCGTTTTTATCCGAAATATCAATGCGGTCGCTCTCCTCAAGATCGATCACATTGTAAAGCTCGAGCGCAATGCCGATGCTGTCGTAGCCCGAGCCCATGTTGGCGCTCGTCGCCGGGACGGTAACACGAACCATCTTCGTTTGCCCTCCCCTTACAGTATACGCATCGCCGCGCGCACGTCGCCGCTGGCGTTCAGCTGTTCGATCTTTTTGTGCATATCTGCGGTGGACAGCTTGCTCGTACGCACGACCAGTACACCCTCGGCAGGCTGGGTCATGCTCTCGACCGGCAATACATCCTCCAGCGCCTTGCGCGGCCCCTTGAAGCGCACATACCACGCGCTTTGCAGCGTGTCCAGCGGGCGGAGCAGGTTCTTAGACCCGTCGCCCCAGGAGATGCGGCGGCGGTGCGCTGCGTGCTCGATACAGTCCAGCATATCCGCGACAACCGCGGAAGCGGTCGCAAGCTTGCCCGCGCCCTTGCCGTAGAACATCACGTCGCCGGTCGCATTGCCGTTGACCATAATGGCATTGAATACATCCTCGACCGAAGCGAGCAGGTTTTCCTTGGGGATCAGGTGCGGGGCGACATAGGCATAAGCTGTGCCGTCCTCGCAGCGCACCGTGCGGCCGATCAGTTTGATCACGCAGCCCAGCTTGTCGGCATTCGCAACATCCTCGAGCGTGACCTTGCTGATGCCTTCGCAGGAGACCTGGTCCGGGTCGAACTTGTCGCCAAAGGCAAGGTCAGCCAGGATGCAGATCTTGCGGCAGGCATCATGTCCCTCGATATCCGCGGTCGGGTCCTTTTCTGCATAGCCGTTGAGCTGCGCCTGCTTGAGCGCATCCGCAAAGGTGACGCCGTTGTGGATCATCTGGGTCAGGATATAGTTGGTGGTGCCGTTTAAGATGCCGCAGATTTCGTTGAACTCGTTCGCAGCAAGGCACTGAAGCATCGGACGGATGATCGGGATACCGCCGCCGACCGAGGCTTCAAACATGTAGTTGACACCCTTCTCCTCGGCGATCTTCAGCAGCTCCTCACCGCGGGTCGCAACCAGCTCCTTGTTGGAGGTGCACACGCTCTTGCCCGCGAGCAGGCAGCGCTTGGTGAACTCATATGCCGCGCCGACGCCGCCCATGACCTCAGCCACGACCGTGACCTCAGGGTCGTTCTCGATCACAGAAAAGTCGGTGACGAATTTATGCCCGTAGGGCAGCGCGGAAAAATCGCGCAGGTCGAGCACATACTTGACCTCGACTGGTTCTCCGACCACGCGCGCGATCTTGTCGGCATTCATCTCGAATACCTCGTACACGCCCGAGCCGACCGTACCATGCCCCATGATTGCTGCTTTTATCATCTGTGTATCCTCCATCTCATTCTGATATGCTTCCTGCCGCACAGTGCACAGCTTGCCCGCAGGAAAATGCCCCGTTCATTCGGACGCCAGGATCTCTACTTTGCCGACTCCTTCCAGCGCTTCCGCGCGGTGCATCAGCTCTTCAACCGAATATTTCATCCCACCTGTGCGCGCAGCGATCGTAACCGACGCCTGCCCGCGCATAGGGATGGACTGGTTAACCGTCAGCAGGTTTGCGCCTGAGCGCGCCATCAGCCCCAGGATGCTCGACAGCACGCCGGGCTGATCCTGCAGCATAAAGTGGAATGTCACAATCCGGTCGGTCGTGGCTTCGAAAAACGGCCTCACACCGTCCTTATACTTATAATACGCGCTGCGCGACAAGCCGGCAAGCTTGGCGGCCTCGCTCGCCGTTGCCGCCTTTCCGGAAGCGATCGCTTCATTTGCCTCGATCACCCGCTGAAATATCTCAGGCAGCAGGGTTCGCTCGACCAGATAGTATTTGGGTTGTATCATGCGCTGTCTGTCCTTCCTAAAAAGACAAGTGTCTTTTTCAAGCTTTCCTATCATACCATATAGAAGCGCTGAACGCAAGGGAATAACTGATAAAATTCCCCTGTTTGTAAAATTCCTTTTGTCATATCTGACAAGATTTCCGATTTCCGCTTGGGGACATTGCAATCCGGCCTGTACAGAACGGTCAATCCGGCCGCACGGCAGCTGTATAAACAGCATAAACACACAAAAAGGAACGGCTCGGTGCCGTTCCGCTTTTCATGCATCCAGGAAAAAAATACGCTCTACCGGCTGCTCCAGCAGACGTGCTACCTTCATGGCAAGCTCAAGCGTAGGATCGTATTTGTTGTTTTCCATGGCGACTACCGTCTGCCGCGATACACCCAGCAGATGCGCCATGTCCTCCTGCCGCAGGCCGCGCGCTTTGCGCAGTTCTTTGATACAGTTCTTCATATTTTTACACCGATAACACCAGAATAAGCAGCAGGAAGCAGGCCGCGATCGACTTGTGGTGGATCGCACGCTCCATTTCGTCCTTCTCCGGCATATTAAGCTGTTCCCGCATTTGCTTTGCCTGCATCGAACCGCCTCTGCCCAGCCAAACCGACCAGACCCCCAGCGCTGCCAGCACCAGCAGCGGAATAACACCTGTACGAAAATCCCACATATCCGCTCTCCTTTTCTCCCCGCGGCCCCTGCTGTTGATCCGATCAGCATCAAAAAAACATCAAGCCCGATCCGGATAATCTGCCCACAGCGCGGTTTTCCTACCACGCCAGCACCGCAATCACAATTACGCCGCCGGCAACACCGACCGCTGCGCTGATGCCGAAAATCCATGCAAAGGTTTTCCAAAGCGGGTAAGGCTTGTATTCCTCGTCTCCCGCCGTGCTGCGGTGGCGCAGGATGAGCACTGCGACCGCCTGCGTCAGCAGTCCGGCGAGCAAAACCAGATTACTGACCGGCAGCTTTCCCTCCTTTGCAAATACCTCATAAAAGTTCAGGCCCGCCAGCCCAAGGATCACAACGAGATATGCCCATGAGACCGCCTTATACTGAATCATGCGCTCCATTTCGTCCGCTCTGCCTGCACCATTCAGAGCACCGAGTTTCTCCGCCCAACCGGCTGCCCGCGGCGACTTTGCCCTGGCGACCCAGAACATCAAGGCAAACACCCCCGCTATCACAACAAACGGCAGCGCCAAAAGAATATAAAATTTCGGTCCCATAACCCATACCTCCTTATCCGCTTTAAATGTCAAACTCTTTTTACATTTTTATCATATATTGATTACTTCAAAATGTCAAGAACTTTTGACATTTTGGCAAAGAAAAATCCCACGGGATGTCCCGTGGGATTTTATGGTTACTGTTTCTTTTCGTCAGAGGCTTCACTGTCTGCGGCTCCCGCCTTGGCAGCCGCTTCCGCTGCACTCTCCGGAGCCTTGCCTACCTTGGCGTCCAGCTCTTCCTTGAGTTCAGTCATCAGATCCTCGCCGACCACTTTATCCGGCACGATCTCGCCGTTGTAGACCTTGACAAAGGTTTCTCCGTCCATGGTCTCGTTACGGATCAGGTATTCCGCAACGCGCGTCATCTCGTCCATGTGCTCGGTGAGCAGCTTTTTGCAGGTGCGGTACGCTTCTTCAATAATGCGGTGGATCTCATCGTCAATCTCCGCAGCCTTTACCTCAGAATATCCCTTACCCGCCGCGAAGTCGCGGCCAAGGAAGATCTCGCCGTTATCCGAGCCGTAGTCGATCGGGCCGATCTTCTCGCTCATACCGTAGCTGGTGACCATGGCGCGCGCCATCTGGGTCGCCTGCTTGATATCGCCGTACGCACCGGTTGAAATATCGTCCATCGTCAGTTCTTCAGCCACGCGGCCGCCCAGGCAGACGACAATGTATTCCTCCATATAGGTGCGGGTGCGGTATGCCTGATCCTCCTCCGGCAGCGGCATGGTGAATCCGCCTGCGCCGGACGAGCGCGGGATGATGGTGACATGATGCACCGGATCCTGCGTCGGCAGCACATGGAAGCAAATCGCGTGTCCCGCCTCATGGTAGGCGGTCAGGCGCTTGTCCTTCTCGGTAATGATGTGGCTCTTCTTCTCCACACCCATAACCACCTTGAGCAGGGACTCCTCGATCTCCTCCTGCGAGATCAGCTTCTTGTTGCGGCGGGCTGCCAGCAGCGCCGCCTCATTGAGCAGGTTCTCGAGATCTGCGCCGGTGAAGCCTGCGGTCGTCTTGGCAATATCCGCAAACTTGACGTCCGGATCAAACTGTTTGTTGCGCGCATGCACCTTGAGGATCGCCTCGCGACCCTTGACGTCCGGTGCGCCAACATAGACCTGACGGTCAAAGCGGCCCGGACGCAGCAGCGCATTGTCCAGAATATCCTTTCGGTTGGTCGCAGCGATGACAATAACGCCCTCGTTCGCTCCGAAGCCGTCCATCTCGACGAGCAACTGGTTGAGCGTCTGCTCACGCTCGTCGTGCCCGCCGCCGAGACCAGCGCCGCGCTGGCGGCCGACTGCATCGATCTCATCGATGAACACAATCGCCGGGGCATTTTTCTTGGCCTGCTCAAACAGGTCGCGCACGCGGGATGCGCCCACACCGACATACAGCTCGACAAAGTCCGAGCCCGAGATCGACAGGAAGGGCACGCCCGCCTCGCCCGCAACCGCGCGGGCAATCAGGGTTTTACCGGTGCCCGGAGGGCCGACCAGCAGCACACCCTTGGGGATGCGCGCGCCGATCTGCACAAACTTCTGCGGGTTTTTGAGGAACTCGACGATCTCCTGCAGCTCCGCTTTTTCTTCGTCTGCACCGGCCACATCGTTAAACGTGACCTTGCGCTTATCATCCTGCGCAAGCCGCGCACGCGCTTTGCCGAACTGCATCGGCCCCGCGCCGCCACCGGACTGCTTGTTCATCATAAAGTACCAGAACGCGACGAGCAGCACGATCAGGATAACATACGGCAGGAAATTCGCCCACCACGGAATCGTAGTGCTGATATAATCGACCTGTTTCAGCGTGCCGTCCCGCATCTGCTCATCAATGGTTGGCAGAAGCTGGTTTAGGAACACATCGCGTGAACCGCTGATATCGTAGCTGACTACACGGTTCTCATCGCGCAGGTGCATGGTCAGTACCGAATCATCAATCGTGTATTGATCTACCTTGCCCTCGGTGAAATATTCGAACACATCCGAATACGTGATTTGCTCGGTCCGCTGCGTCTGGCTGACAACATAGCTCACGCCCGCCAGCAGCAGCACCAGTATGATCAGGTAAAGGCCGAAGCCTTTCATCTTTCCTTTCAAGTTGGTTTGCCACCTCTTCCTTGTTAATCTATTTACTCGCCGCCGTAAACGCTCGGCTTCAGGATGCCGATATACGGCAGATTGCGGTATTTTTCCGCATAATCCAGCCCGTAGCCGACAACGAACTCGTCCGGGATCTCGAAGCCCAGATAGTCCACCGCGACATCCACCTTACGGCGGGCAGGCTTGGACAGCAATGTACACAAACGGATCGAACGCGCGCCGCGCGCAGTCAAAACCTGCATCAAATAATTGAGCGTCACGCCAGAATCCAGGATATCCTCAACGATCAGCAGGTCACGCCCGTCGATCGGCTGCTCAATATCCTTGATGATCTGCACCTCGCCTGAGGTTTTGGAGCCCATGCCGTAGCTGGAAACCACCATAAAATCCACGTTGCATGGCGTGTCGATCTTGCGTGTCAGATCCGCCATGAAAACGTACGAGCCTTTGAGCACGCTGATGACCAGCGGGTTTTTATCCCGGTAGTCCTCCGTGATGCGTGCTCCGAGCTCGGCCACTTTATCGGCCAGCTGCTGTTCAGTGAAATAAACCTCTCTGATATCATCCCGCATATCGTAAGCCATATTTCAGTACCCCTCTATTTTTATTTGCATCCGCGGCCCGCCCTGAGGGCGGCGCGAATGATCCATACCAATATCCTGTACGGCGATTACGCCGTATTTATCTGCGACGACCGCAAGCCCGTCCCGCCGCAGGCGGGGGATCTTCCGGTCGATCATCAGCTTTTTCAGCGTCCGGCTGCCGCTGTTTCCGTTCAGACGGATCCGGTCGCCTTCCCGCCGTGTTCGCACACACAGCGAGCCAGAATCTATTGTACCACAATCCACGCAAAAAGTATTGAATGATTTGTAAAAAACCGTGTTTTTTTCTAATGGGCACAGGCTCAGCCGCACTGTCCCCTGCCAGACTGCGCCGTCAAACGGCACAGTGAGCAGAATTTCATTTCTTTCAGCCGGCATCTCCGCTCTTTCCAGCCGCACTGTACCGTATTCCCGGCGCGCGCAGTAGCCGTGCGGCAAGTCGCATTCTGCAGACGGGTCAGCCGTTTCCAGCAAGCCCTCCAGCGCCCGCACATGCTGCGCGGTAAAGTCCCGCATCGGCATGCCGCTTTGCTCCGCCAGCCGACGCAGCGCCCGCGAACGCACCGCGGGATGCGCCTCCCGAAGAGGTGAGATCTCCCACGAGCCATCCAGACGCGCCGCACGCGTCAGACAGACTTCTGTCTGTTCACGCAGAAACGCTTCGTCCTGCCGCAGCAGGCCGCCGAGCCGCGCCGCTGCACCGCACACCGCCGGATTGATCTGCCGCAGCACCGGCACGATCTCATGCCGGATGCGGTTGCGCGTATAGTCATCGCTTCGATTGGTACTGTCGGTCACGAAATCCTGACCAAGTTCCGCCAGATAGGCTTCCACCTGTGCGCGCTCCACGCCGATCAATGGGCGGATGATATCCCCCCGCACCGGCGGAATGCCCGCAAGTCCCTTTGGCCCGGTGCCCCGCGCCAAATGGAACAGCATGGTTTCCAGATTGTCGTCCGCTGTATGCGCAGTCGCAACCTTCACGCCCTGCGCCGCCGCAGCAAGGCGGTCATACCGGATGCGCCGCGCCGCAGCCTCTATCCCTTCGCCCGCCGCCTTTGCCTGCGCTCCGATGTCGATGCGTTCGACGGTTAGCGGCACACCCAGCCTTTCGCACAGCGCGCGGCAAAATGCTTCATCCCGGTCGGACTCCGCACCGCGCAGGCAGTGGTTGAGGTGAAAAGCGTGCACCGGATAGCCCAGCGCGAGCAACGCGCGCAGCAACGCGACCGAATCCGCGCCGCCGGACAGCGCAACCAGCACAGGTTCCTCCGCCTCCAGCATGCGCCAGTCCGCGATGGTCTGCTTTACCGTCTCCATCATGGTCTCAGTCCCCATGGATGCGGTCCGGGTTGGAGAAGGTCGTGTACTGGCCGACCCATTGCAGCTCGACCGTTCCCGTTGCGCCGTGACGGTTTTTGGCGATGATGATTTCCGCGATATTCTTGTTCTCGCTCTCGTCATCGTAGTAGTCATCTCGATAAATAAACATAACGATATCTGCGTCCTGCTCGATCGCGCCGGATTCGCGCAGGTCGGACAGCATCGGCCGCTTGTCCGAGCGCTGCTCGGAGGCACGCGACAGCTGTGACAGGCACACGACCGGCACATTCAGCTCTTTTGCCATGATCTTGAGCGAACGGGAGATCTCCGCGACCTCCTGCACACGGTTGTCCATGTGCCGCCCGCCGACGTGCATCAGCTGCAAATAGTCGATTACGATCAGGCCGAGCTCGTCGCCCAGACGGCGGCACTTGGCCTTGATCTCCGCGACCGTAATCGCGGGATTATCGTCCACATAAATGTCAAGCCCAGCCAGTACGCCGGATGCGCGGGCGATCTTGACCCAGTCGTCGCCATCCAGATTGCCGGTTTTGAGCTTTTGCGATTCGATCAGCGCCTCGCTGGACAGGAAACGGCTGGCAAGCTGCTCCTTGCCCATCTCGAGCTGGAACACGCACACGCCCGTGCCCTTTTTATAGCCTTTAGGCTTGCCCTTGACGCTTGCCTTAGCCGCGTTGAGCGCGATGTTGAGCGCAAACGCGGTCTTGCCCATACCGGGACGAGCCGCGATCAGGATCAGGTCGGACTTGTTCAGGCCTGTCAAGGCCGTGTCCAGTGCATGGAAGCCTGTCGACATGCCCGGGATATCACTGTCCGACTTGGCACGCTCGTCCAGCTCGGTGTACAGATCCGCGATGACCTCGCTCAGCTTGGACAGGCCCTTGATCTCGCGTCCCTGCCGGATATTGTAGATGCGCTGCTCGGCCAGTTCGGCAATGCTGGACGCTTCGCCGTGCGCCTCGAGCGCGTTCTGCTGGATCTCACTGCCCGCGTCCGCGAGCTGGCGCAGCAGGCTCTTATCGCGTACAATGCGCACATATTCCTGCACGTTGCGTGCACCCGGCGTGACCTCCATCAGCTGGAACAGGTATGCGCGGCCGCCCGCCTCGTCGTAATAGCCCATACGAGTCAGCATATCGAGCACCGTGACCGGGTCGATGCGCTGCGCACCGTTGAACATGGAATAGATGGTCTCAAAGATGCGCTTATTTTCCTCCGCATAGAAATCATCCGCGCGCACCTGCTCGATCACCTCAGGGATGCAGTTCGGGTCAACCAGCATCGCGCCGAGCAGCGACTGCTCCGCTGTCAGATCCTGCGGCACCTGCCGCATCAGAAGTTCGTCCAAAACCGCACCACCTTTCGATTGGAAAATTGAAAATGGAGAATGGAAAACTCGCGTTATGCGCGATATTCCCATCCGCAAACCGCTACGCGGTTTGCATCAAAACACCCAGCTTTGCCGGGTGTTTTGATACCCCGGTCCAGCCGCCTTGGGCGGCGTCATTCGGGTATCGAAAGACGGTTTCTTCGGGACCGTCTTTCGTATATAGGGGGCTTATGAAGCCCCCTATAAGCGTTTACGCTTCCACCACCTGCACCAGAATCTCGCCCGCGATATCCTGATACAGCTTGGCCTTGACGCGGTGTACGCCGAACGTCTTGATCGGCTCTTCGAGCACGATCTTCTGCTTGGGCACGCTCAGGCCGTACTGCTTGTTCAGTTCCTCCGCGATTTCCTTGGAGGTCACCGCGCCGAACAGGCGTCCGCCTGCGCCGCCCTTGGCCGGAACCTTGACCGGGCTGACCTTGAGCTTTTCCGCCGCTTCGCGCGCCGCCTGCTGCTCCAGTGCAACCTTACGCGCATGCGCCTCGTCCTGCGCCTTTTTGACGTTCAGGTTATCCGCCGTAGCGGGCTCCGCCAAGCCGCGCGGCATAAGGAAATTGCGGCCGTAGCCTTCGCTGACCTCAATCAGGTCGCCCTTCTTGCCCTTGCCCTTAACATCGGCTTTCAGAATTACTTTCATGGTTTGACTAACTCCTTTTGTCTTCAAACTGGAATATGGAAAACAGGGAGATCTCACTTCTCCTCTGCATCTTCTGTCTCCTGATCGGCAAAATAGCCTTCAATCGCCTCTGTGATCATCCGGTCGGCTTCCTCCGGTGTGGTATTTTTGAGCTGTGCACCTGCTGCGGAGTGGTTGCCGCCGCCGCCCAGGCGTTCCATAAGCAGCTGGACATTGACCTGACCGGATGCACGTGCCGAAACCGCCATATCATCCCCACGCCGGAATGCGACAACGCTTGCCCGCGTACCAATGATGGAAAGCAGTTCATCTGCCGCCTGCGCGGCTGCAACACGGTCAACCTCTTCCTCCGTAATAGCAAAAATTACGCCCTGCCCGCAATTGCGCGCCGAGGAAATCAACTTCTGCCGCTCCATGTACTGGTCAAAGCTGGACTGGAACAGGCGCTTGACATCGCTCGCCTCCGCACCGGCGCGGCGCAGGTACGCTGCAGCTTCAAATGTGCGCACACCCGTGCGCGTGCAGAAGCCTTTGGTATCCAGGTAGATGCCCGCCAGCATCGCTTCTGCTTCCCCCGTCAGAATACTGCTGGTCGGCACCATATACTGCAGCAGCTCGCTGACAAGCTCAGAGGCCGAGGAGGCATACGGCTCATGAAGCGATACCACCGCATTCTCAATATAATCCGCCGCCCGGCGGTGATGATCGATCACAGCAACCTTGTTAATCGACTGGAGCAGCGCCTCGCTCTCCACATAGCCGGGACGGTTGACATCCACGACGATCAGCAGCGTGTTATAGTCGCACATGATCATTGCGTCTTCGGCGCTGATGAATACATCCTTGTATTCCGGCAGCGCTTCGAGCTGCCCGATCAGTTCGGTTGCCATCGTATGGTTCTGATCGACCACAACGTGCACCGGCTTTCCCTTGGCGCGCGCTGCACATACCATGCCTGCCGCTGCACCCACTGCGTCCATATCGCTGTTGCGATGGCCCATTACAAGCACCTGTGAGGAATCGCGGATCAGTTGAGTAAGTGCATTGGCGACCACGCGGCTTTTTACCTTGGTCCGCTTCTCCACTTCTTCACTCAGGCCGCCATAAAACTCAAAGGTGTAGCGGTTTTTCACGACCGCCTGGTCGCCGCCGCGCGAAAGCGCCATATCGATCGCGAGCCCGGCATATTTTGCACTTTCTTCCAGTGTATCACCGTCGCGGCCGATACCGATGGACAAGGTCGCAACGACACCTTCGTGGTTCTCTATTTCACGCACTTCCTGCAAAACCGCAAATTTGCGCGCAGCCAGTTTGTCCAGCTCGGCATTTTCAATAATGAAAATATACTTGTCGCGGTCATATTTGCGCAGCACAGCCTTGCTGTCGCGGGTCCATGCGGAAAGACGTTTGTCAATCCCGGCCAGAATATCGGATTTTTCCGAGTCGGTCGCGTTTTTCATCAGCTCTTCGTAGTTATCGATCGCGATAATTGCAATAGCCGGCTGGCGCGTCTCCGCCTCATCCCTCAGATGGACATATTCCGTGCAGTTGATGAAATGCAGCATCATCAGCTGCCCGCCGTCGCTCTGGATCAGGCTTCCGAACACATGATAGGCATTTTTCCCCATGCGCAGCTCACCGGGGAATTCGGTTTTCCCCTCGATCAGCCAGCGTGTCTCAAACGTCGGCGCGAGTTCGGTAATGCGCATGTGGCGTGCACCGGAAAAATTCCCGCTGATCTCTACGAAAGCGTCATTCGCCCAAACGATCTCACCCGTTGTCGCGAGCGCTACCATGGTTGGCAGCGGCGATTTGGTCACTGATTGCTTTATTTCGCCCCCGTCGATTACAATTTTATCCATCAGCATTTGGATCCGGCGCCTGCGTTCACTATCGCTATGCACTGAGATCACGCGCAAAATGATGCAGGCTGCCATACCGATCAGGCCATATGGAATGGAAAAGTAAAGCCCGCATGCAGCGAACAGCAGGAAAAGCACGTAAAACATGCCGCTCCCTGGCTGCAGCAGATTTGTTATTCTATGTTTCAAATTCCGCCCCCCTTTTTCCGGACGCAAATATACAGGCTAATTATAACATTACCTTGCGGCAATGTAAACAAAAATCGTCCAGGCCGATTGTGTTTTGCGCCGAAACGTGATACAGTATCACCACGACGATATTATCAGGAGGAATATGATTATGCAGTTTTCTTTTGCCCATAATAATTTCAATGTCCGCGACCTTGACCGTTCGCTTTCCTTTTACCGGGAAGCGCTTGGTTTGACCGAAGTAAACCGTATCCACGCGGATGACGGCAGCTTTATCATTGTTTACCTTGGGGATGGCGTTACGCCGCACCAGCTTGAGCTGACCTGGCTCCGTGACTGGGACCATGCATATAATCTGGGGGACAATGAGTTCCATCTCGCCTTCCGCGCAGACGATTTCGCAGCAGCGCATCACAAGCATGCACAGATGGGGTGCATCTGTTTTGAGAACCCCGCAATGGGCATCTACTTTATCTCCGACCCGGACGGATATTGGCTGGAGATCATCCCCGGCAAATAAGAACAGATCCTCCTATCCAACTTTACATACTTTTTCATAGACGCAACTATACAGCGGGTGTATCCTGTTCTCAGTACAAAGGAAAAAGAAAGGAGTTGCCAACCCCAATTGCACATCAATATAGACCTGTTTCTTACCTTTGCCCGCATGGGCGCCGTCACATTCGGCGGCGGCTACGCCATGCTGCCGATTCTCCAGCGCGAGGTGGTGGAAAAACACGGCTGGGCGACCGAGGATGAACTGATGGATTATTATGCGATCGGTCAATGCACGCCCGGTGTGATTGCAGTCAACACCGCTACTTTTATTGGCTATAAAATAAACGGCCTTTCCGGAGCGGTTATGGCTACCGCTGGTATTATCTTCCCTTCACTGGTCATTATTTCGATCATTGCGGCTTTTATCCAGCAGTTTGCGCATCTGACCATTGTGCAGAATGCATTTTCCGGCATCCGGATCGCCGTCTGCGCCCTTGTTCTGCAGGCGGTCCTGAAGCTTGCGCGCAAGGGCGTAGTCGACATCCCGACAGGCGTGATCCTCGTTGCGACGTTTATTGCCGTTGCCTTCCTTGGCATATCGCCGGTTATAATGGTTGTCATCGCAGCAGCAGCGGGTATCCTGCTTGGGCTGATCCGGAGGCGGCGCGTATGATTTATTTGCAGCTTTTCTGGGAATTCTTTAAAACCGGCCTGTTTGCCATTGGCGGCGGCCTCGCTACGATCCCCTTTCTCCGGGACATCACCCTCAAGTATCCCTGGTTCACACCAGAGGATCTGTTGGATATGATCGCGATCTCCGAGTCTACCCCTGGACCAATGGGGGTCAACTCAGCAACCTACGCCGGTTTTCATGCGGCCGGGCTCCCTGGCGCACTGGCGGCCACGTTTTCCCTAGTTCTCCCTTCGGTAATCATTATCATCCTTGTTTCCCGCGCGCTCACCCGCTTCCGGGACTCGAAGCTGGTACGGGACGGATTTTACGGCCTCAGGCCAGCTTCTGCCGGCCTGATCGTCGGAGCCATGCTTGAGGTATTTATCGCCTCCCTATTCCATACGGAGCTCTGGAACGGATTCAGCAGCATTACAGCTGTGTTGAATCTGCCTGCGATTGTATTCTTTCTTATCCTCTCACTTGCGATCTGGAAGCTGCCCAAGATCCATCCGGTTGTCTTTATTGCAGTCGGAGCCGCCTGTGGGATTCTGTTCCAATTTTAACCTGCCGCCAAAAGGGCGCGGGGGAACCTGCCGGTTCCCCCGCGCCCTTTTGGTCTGTTGCCGCTTACCGTGCCAGATAGTCCTCCACGATATCGCGGAAGTGCTCTGCTGCAACGCCGTTGTCCTGCAGCAAAGCTGCCAGACTTGCGGCTTCTTCAAAAGTTGGCGCAATATCGTCAATGCTGTCAAGCTCTGCCTGTCCCCGAACAGCCGTTATCCCGTACTGCGTCCTTTCAGCCGCTTTGGTCTTGGTAACAATGTAGTGAACCATCTTTTGTACACCCCGCTTTCATCATCCGGCAGGTTTTTCCCATATTTTGTGCCCTGCCACTCATCCAGCGGTCGCTCCAATGCCAGGCACAAAGGATCACCCCGCCCCCCTTCACATAAAATCTTGCGGAATCCATTTTACGCGCAAAAGCGGGTGCGACATGTCAAATCATGTCGAACAGGAAGCAAAAATTTTCCCGCAGATGGGTTGGCATCTGCGGGAACCAATTATTTTATCAAAGCGGTCTCAATCAGCGAACATGCATCTTCTATGCAGCCCGGGCAGCTGCGCCGCATTTTGCCGTCCGCTATGCCCTTGAGCTCACGGCACAGATAGGTGCCGTTTTTCTCCCGGAAAGCCGCTGCAAGCATTTTCGTTGTCTTATAGGTCTGCGCTTTTGTCTCTCCGGGATGCTCGGTTCCCTTGCTGCCTTGCATGCCGGCGAGCATAAAGGCTGCCGACAATGCACCGCAGGTATCCATCATCCCCATGCCGAGGCCAAACCCCTCGGCCATTTTATATGCAGTCTCCTCATCCAGCCCGAAAAGATCGCAATAGGCGCAAACTACCGCCTGGGCACAGTTGTACCCCTTGTTATGCAGGCTCTGTGCCCGCTCTGCCCGTTCTGTCATGATGTGTCCTTCCTTTCCCACGGATCAATATTCCACCTGTGTAAAATAATACTCAATCGCGTTGAACTGGGCGCGCGCCTCAGCCCGCAGATCCGACTCGCTGTCAATGAATTTCTGATCCTCCGCATTGTCGATAAAACAGAATTCGCTTGTTACCGCGGGAATGAACAGCGCCGCTGCTGCACGGTTTGTATAATAATAATCCCCATTGCTGCCTTCTTTGAATACAACCGAACGGATCGGCACACCCAGCTCTTCGTATTCTTCCAGAAGTGCTTCCGCCAGGATCTTGGTCGGCCCGCCGTCTTTGTCCGCGATCTGCGCCAGCACCTCCGCGCCGCGCGCGGTTGTATTGGCTGCATTATGGTGGATGCTGAAGAACAGGTCAGCCGACGAGGCATACTGCTCCATCACCTGCCCCCGCAGGGAAAGCGAACTGCCTTCCTCCAGTGTATCGCGCACCATAATTACTGTATAACCTGCATCTTCCAGATAATCCTGCAGATATTGCGCAACGGACAAATTGATGTGTTTCTCGTCCAGCGACATGTCTTCACTATGCGCACCAATATCGCTTCCGCCATGCCCAGCATCGATAATGACGGTTTTGGTGCCGTCCAAATGCGAGGTGCGCGGCGGCTCAACCGGATCCGCCGGTTCCCCCTCGCTGCTGTCGTAATCACGGATGCGGGTTAAGTAGTCCATACTGCAATATCGCCCGGTACCGTTGCTGGTATCCATCAGGTGCGCCCAGCCATCTTCCAGCTCGTCCACCACGATCTCGTCCCCGTTTGACAGAATGCCAACAATCGGATAGCTGGTACCCGGTCCGGAACGCACAGATAATGTTGTGTCCACCTTCACTTGATACACGCCCGGGACAAAGGGTTCATCAGGTTCATCGTTCTCGTCCGGTTCATCCGCCTCATTTTCCCCGGTATAGTCGCGTATGCGGGTCAGGTAATCCGCGCTGCAATACTGCGATGCGCTGCCGTCCTCATCCAGGATATGCGCCCATCCGTCCGACAGGCTGTCCACAATAATCTCATCACCGTTGGACAGCCGCCCAACAACTGAGTAGGTCAGTCCCGGTCCCGACCGGATGGACAGCGTAGTATCCACGTTGACCCGGTAAACACCTGTTACGAAATCCGTCTCCGGGTCTTCCGGCGCAGGTTCCGGATCGGGCTCCGGCGAGAGGCTCGGTGTGGTGATCTGCACCGTGCGGGTTGCGCTCTCAAAGGCTGCAGTGAATCCCAAAGCGCCTGAGACATCGGCAATTTTATAATAATTGTTGCCGTTAATATTGTATCCTTTGATCGAGATGCCGCTGCCGTCGAGCAGCACTTTCGACGTTGACTCCTGCACACGCAGGGTGCTGACCGATGCGACGGTCATTTCGCCGCCGATGACCGTGTAATCCTCTCCCGAAACAATATTGACTGCATTTTTTGCGCTGTCCCACGTCACATCGAATGCTGACGCCGTACCTCTGAGAAGATAGGCGACATCACGCAGCTTAAAATAGTTGTAGCCGTCAATATTGTATGCCTGGGGGCTGACGGACTCGCCATTCACCTGTACTTTATGTGTGGATGCGACAACCCGGATCGCAGATGCACGTGTCACGGGCTGGTCAATCCCCAGAGCCGTTTCCGTCTGTTCACCATCTGCGGTTGTCTGCATAGTCTGCCCGGCGGCCGGCACGGGCTGCGCCGACTCTTCAGCAGCGGCCGCACCGATTGCCGATATATATATTACTGCACCTATCAGCGCAATGATTCTTTTGAAATGCATGCTGACCTCCTGCGCTGCTTCAAAATGTTTTACACAATACATTGCCATTTTATCATGTATTCCAGCATGCTGCAATGCTTCAGATACGCAAACGGCGCATTTGTAATATTACAAATGCGCCGTTTATGTTACGGTTTTACAACATTTTTACAGCATCGCCGCGCCGATCAGCCCCGCATCATTGCCAAGGGAGGCGCAGACGATTTCCGTGTTGCGTGCGTCGCTCCGGAAGGTCTGCGGCAGGGTCAGGCGCCGCAGCGGCTCAAGCAGTTTCTCACCATAGCCCGCCAGGCCGCCGCCCAGCACAATGCTCTCCGGCTGGAAAATGTTAATAAAGTCCGCCAGGCCGATCGACAGGTTGACACAGTATTCGTCAAACAGCTCGCATGCGAGCGCATCGCCTGCATCCACCGCGTCGCAGATCATTTTTGCATTGAGATGCCCTGCATTTTCCTGCAGCATGCTTTCGCGTCCCGCCGCCAGCGCGCGTTCCGCGAATTTCACAAAGGACGCTGCCGAGGCATAAGCCTCCAGGCAGCCCTTGCGCCCACAGTTGCACGGTTCGCCGTCCCGCCGGATCACAATGTGCCCCAGCTCGCCCGCAATGCCGTTGCAGCCAGTGTACAGTTTACCGTCAATAATGATACCGCCGCCCACGCCTGTACCGAGCGTGACCATCAGCATACTGCGTGCGTTTTTTGCCGCGCCCGCAGTCGCCTCGCCCAGTGCTGCACAGTTTGCATCGTTATCCAGCTGTACCGTGCATCCAAACTCCGGGCGGAATGCATCTGCAAAGCAGACGTTGCTCATTCCCAGGTTGGTGCCGAATTTGAGTGTGCAGGTTGCCTTATCAAACGAGCCAGGAACGCCGATGCCGATGCTCGTGATGGCGTCGGGCGCTGCGCCACCCTCGCCGCACAGCGTCAGCGCCAGCTGTTTCATGACCGCGCACAGTCCGGCAGCGTCCCCCGTCGGGGTAGGGGCGCTCTGCTTGCACAGCAGGGTACCGTCCTCCCCGCACAGCGCCGCCTTAACTGTCGTACCGCCCAAGTCTATACCAATCCTCATGATTATTCCTCCCTTTTCTTGTTTACGCAAAAATACGCAGGCCCCGCCCGCGGAAATACGCGTCCAGCCGCTCCACGCTGCTGTTGATCACCAGCTCTTCCGGAAAGCCGACCTCCTCGAGCATCTCAAGCGCTCCTTCCACATGACCGACGCGGTAGCAGATATGGCTGTCACTGTCGACTGCGATCGGCACCTCATACTTTTTGCACAGGCGCGCAATATCCGCGCAGTTGTCCCGGCTGCCCTTGCGGATGTTCAGAGATGCATTGTTGATCTCCACGATCTTGCCATGCTCGTTGCAGCGGCTGATAATATACTCATGGTCAAAAGGGAAATTCGCGTTTCCCAGATGGCCGAAGGCGTTAACGTAGGGATTGTACAAAATCGCCTCCAGCGCCTGCGTATGGATGGTTTTGTCCGCTGGCGGGAACAGGCACTCGTGGAAGGATGCCAGCGCAAATTCGATGGGCTTCAGGCTCTTGTTCGACATGACGTTGATCCCGCCCGCAGGAGCGGTGATATCGAATTCAATGCCGCGGATCACGGTCACGCCCTCGATCTGCCGCGGAATCAGATCCAGATTGGAAAAATGCCACTCGTGCGGCCCGTCCGGGTTGGTGGGGCCATGGTTGGTGATCGCGATGGCCGCCAGTCCCCGTTCCTTTGCCGCGTGTACCATTTCGGTCAGTGTACTGAATGCATGGTCGGTCACATTTGTATGTGTGTGAAGGTCTGCGATAATCTGCATGGTAACTCCTTAAAGAAAATTTTTTGCCGCCCCGCGGCACATATTCAAATCAGGGGATTGCAGCGCTGCCGCAATCCCCATAAAAAGCCAAGCAATGCCGTGCTTTGGGCCGTAACCCACTCAGCTTTTTGCCGCTGTACAGTATTGGGATGAGCATATCCCCCGGCTCTGCCGCCCCGGGCAGTATCCTGAGAATATCAAAATCCGGTTTCTACAGAACCGGATTTTGTATATACGCGGGATTTGGATTCCCCCCATATATTAGTTCCCGTACTGCTTGAGCATTCTCTCCTGCAGTTCCTTGGCCGCGTTAAAGCCCATCTTTTTCTGACGGTCGTTCATCGCCGCAACCTCAATGATCACAGCGAGGTTCCGGCCGGGCTTGACCGGGATGGTCAGACTGGGTACCGCAATATCCAGAATACTGGTGGTCTGGTTGTCCATGCCCAGGCGGTCGTACTGCTTACCGTCCTCCCAAGGCTCGAGGTTGATGACCAGTTCGACCTTTTCGGTCATCTTGATCGCGCCGATACCGAAGATGCGGCGCACGTCCACAATGCCGATGCCGCGCAGCTCGATAAAGTGGCGGATAACCTCGGGTGCGGTGCCGACCAGGGTCTTGTCCGACACGCGCTTGATCTCGACCGCATCGTCCGCGATCAGGCGGTGTCCGCGCTTGACCAGCTCGATGGCTGTTTCGGACTTGCCGACGCCCGAATCGCCCAGCAGCAGCACGCCTTCGCCGTAGATCTCGATCAGCACGCCGTGCAGCGTCACGCGCGGGGCGAGGTTGACCTTCAGAGAAGCGATGATCGCGCTCATAATCGTGGATGTAAATTCATTGGTACGCAGGATAGGCACGCCGCACTTCTCCGCAGCCGCCATGCACTCGGGAAAAATATCAATATTGCGCGATACAATCAGCACCGGGATACCGGTCGAAAACAGGCGGTCAAAGCAGGCAAAACGGGCATCGGGCTCCATGCGTTCCACATAGCTGGATTCCACCTTGCCCATGATCTGGATACGGTTGGGGTCAAAGTAGTCGAAAAAGCCGGCCAGCTGCAAGCCGGGACGGTTGACATCGTCCTTTGTGATCTCAGTCTTTTCAAAGCCCTCCGGTCCGTAAACGACCTCAAAGTTGAATTCCTGGATCAAATCCCCCAAACTGACGCCGAACTCTTTTAACTGCATATCATGTACTCCCTTCCGCGACGGCAGGTATTTAGATGAATGTATTATACCTCCATTTCCCCCGCTTTTCAACGATTTCCGCCGCACCTGCGCCAAAACTTGAAAAAACCTCCTTCCGGCAAAAAAACTGCTTGCAATTTGTACCCTGTTGTGGTATTATAATATCCGTTATGCAATGCACAAGAGAAGGAGGTGCAGGAAAATGGCAAAGTGCGATATTTGCGGCAAGGGCGTGACCTTTGGTATCCAGGTCTCTCACTCTCATCGTCGTTCCAACAGAACTTGGAAGCCGAACGTTCGTCGTGTGAAGGCTCTGGTCGACGGTACTCCCCGCCATATCAACGTATGTACTCGGTGCCTCCGCTCCGGCAAGGTAACCCGCGCGATCTGATCTCCGCGCATTTACGTTGAGGTTTGCAAGGCGCTCTGCTCGCAGGGCGCTTTTTTACTGCCTATTTCTGTTCTCGGTAGGTGATCCCTATGAAAAAGGCTTTCCGCCCTGCGTTCGCGGTGACCATACCGGTGCTTTGCGGCTACCTGTTCATCGGCTTCGCGTTCGGCGTGATGCTGCGCGATGCGGGCTTTGCCCCGCCGTGGGCGTTCCTTTCCAGCCTGACGATCTACGCCGGTTCGGGCCAGTACCTGCTGGTATCCCTGCTGGCGGCAAACGCGTCGCTTGTTACAGTTGCAGTCATGACACTTCTGCTCAACTGCCGCCATATTTTTTACGGCCTGTCCTTTCTTGAAACCTTCCATCAGATGGGCCGCAAAAAGTGGTACATGATCTTCTCGCTGACCGACGAGACCTATTCCCTGCTGTGCTCGCTTAATGCGCCTGAAGGGATTGACCCGAACGCCATGCGCTTCTGGATCGCCCTGCTCGACCACAGCTACTGGATCTTCGGCTCGGTCATCGGGGCGGTGATCGGCGGCGTGCTGCCGTTTGACTCGACCGGCATCGACTTTGCCATGACCTCGCTGTTCACGGTCATCTTTGTCGAGCAGTGGATGAGTGCCAGGTGCCACATTCCCGCCTTCCTCGGTCTGGGCGCGGCGGCTATCTCGCTTGCGATCCTCGGTCCGGACAACTTTATTTTGCCCGCGATGATCGCGATCTGCGTCATGCTGGTTGCCCTGCGCGGCAGGCTGGCAAAGGAGGTGGCGGAATGAGCGCCGGAAAAGCGCTGGCGATGATCCTGGTTGCCGCCGTCTGCACCTTCGCGACCCGTGTCGCCCCCTTCCTGTTGTTCAACGGCAAAAAGCCCATCCCACCGATCGTACGCTATCTGGGTGAGGCACTGCCGCCCGCAGTCATCGCACTGCTGGTGGTATACTGCGTCAAGAACGTGGACTGGCTTGCGGCGCCGCACGGCGCGCCTGAACTGCTGTGCATTGCCGTCACTGCGCTGCTGCACGTATGGAAGCGCAACAACCTGCTGTCCATCGGCGTGGGTACGGTGCTGTACATGTTCCTGGTGCAGACTGTCTTTATATAAGGTAGCAAATCATGAAAATTCATCCTATAAAAGAACGCACGGACGCGCTGGTCGCTGTCCTCACGGACATCTGGGAAGCCTCGGTGCGCGCGACGCACACGTTCTTGACCGAAGTCGATATCGCTGCTCTGCGGCAATATGTGCCGGATGCGCTCCGCGCGGTGGAGCACCTGACCGTCCTTCTGGATAACAACGGCCAGCCTGCAGGCTTTTGCGGCGTGGACGGGCGGCGGCTGGAAATGCTGTTCCTCCACCCGGATATGATCGGCAAAGGCGCAGGCAGGATGCTTGTGCAGCACGTTTTTGATACTTATCAGGTAAACGCCGTCTGCGTCAACGAGCAGAACCCCAATGCGGCTGCATTTTACCGGCGCATGGGCTTCACGCTTGACCACCGCACCGAGTGCGACGAGCAGGGCCGCCCGTTCCCGCTGCTGTATCTGAAACGAAACTGACTGCAAACCCGCATGGTTTTCCATGCGGGTTTGCGTTTTCCCTAAGTGGGAAATGTGGTACAATAGTCCTGACTGCAAAGGAGTGTCTTATGGAAACGATCATTCAAATCCTTGCCCGCGAGCTCGGGCAGAAGGAACAATATGTGGAAAACGTGGTCAAGCTGCTCGACGACGGCAACACCGTACCGTTTATCGCGCGCTACCGCAAGGAAATGCACGGCACGATGGACGACCAGACCATCCGCCAGCTGGCCGACCGGCTTGCCTATCTGCGCGGGCTGGACGAGCGCCGCGCTGAGGTGCGAAATGCGATCGAGGCACAGGGCAAGCTGACGGACGAACTGGCTGCTGCCATTCAGGAGGCACAGACGCTCGCCGCGCTCGACGATCTGTACCGCCCCTACCGTCCCAAGCGGCGCACCCGTGCGTCCATCGCGCGTGAAAAGGGGCTGGAACCGCTTGCGGCGGCCATTCTCGCGGCGCGTACGCCCTCCCCTGCACTTGAAGCGCTGGCAAAGCCCTATATCTACCCGGAAAAGGGTGTGGAGACCGCCGAGGATGCGCTCGCGGGCGCGGGCGACATCATCGCGGAGGATCTGTCGGACGATGCAAACCTGCGCGGCCGCCTGCGCGCGCTGCTGCACCGCACCGGCGTGCTCAAAACCGTCGGCACAGACGAGGACGACACCATCTACACCATGTACCACGACTTTTCTGAGCCGGTGCGCCGCCTGCAAAGCCACCGCGTGCTCGCGATCAACCGCGGCGAAAAAGAGGGCAAGCTCAAGGTCACGCTGGAAGCGGACGAAAACGAGGCGATCGCCGCCGTCACCCGCGCGGCGCTGCATCCCAAAAATCCGTTCGGCGACTGGCTGCGCGCAGTCTGCGCGGACAGCTGGAGCCGCCTGCTGTTCCCCTCACTCGAGCGCGAACTGCGCAGCGAGCTGACCGACGCGGCAAACGAACAGGCCATCCGCACCTTTGCGCTCAACCTGCGGCCGCTGCTTATGCAGCCGCCCGTGCGCGGCCGCGTGACGCTCGGCTTTGATCCCGCCTACCGCACGGGCTGCAAGCTGGCGGTTGCGGACGCAACCGGCAAGGTGCTCGAGACCGCGGTCATCTATCCCACCCCACCGCACAAGAAGACCGAGGAAGCCAAGAAGGTGCTCCGCCGCCTGTGCGACAAGCACCACATCACCTGCATCGCCATCGGCAACGGCACAGCCTCCAAGGAGAGTGAAATCTTCGTCGCGGACTTCATTAAGGAGTACGGTGGCGGCATCGCGTACATGGTCGTGTCCGAGGCAGGCGCTTCCGTGTATTCCGCGTCCAAGCTCGGCGCGGAAGAATTCCCGGATTTCGACGTGTCACTCCGCTCGGCGGTGTCCATTGCGCGGCGCTTGCAGGACCCGCTCGCTGAGCTGGTCAAGATCGACCCCAAAGCCATCGGCGTGGGCCAGTACCAGCACGACATGCCGCAGGCGCGCCTGTCCGAAGCGCTCGACGGCGTGGTCGAGGACTGCGTCAACGCGGTCGGCGTGGATCTGAACACTGCCTCGCCCGCGCTTTTAAGCCGCGTTGCAGGCGTTACCAACACGGTTTCCAAAAATATTGCCGCTTACCGCGAGCAAAACGGCAGATTTGAAAGCCGCAAGCAGCTTCTAAAGGTCAAAGGGCTCGGCCCCAAGGCGTTCGAGCAGTGCGCGGGCTTTCTGCGTGTGCCGGATGGGGCCAATTTGCTCGACCGCACCGGAGTACACCCTGAGGCATACGAAGCTGCCGAGACCCTGCTAACCCTGTGCGGCTACACCGCCGAGGATGCGGCGCAGGGCAAAATCTGCGAGCTGCCTGCACGGGTCAAACATCTCGGCGCAGCGGATACTGCAAAACGCTGTGGCGTGGGTGTACCCACGCTGAACGATATCGTAGACGAGCTCATCAAGCCCGGCCGCGACCCCCGCGACGAGCTGCCGCCCCCGATGCTGCGGTCGGACGTGCTCGACTTGAATGACCTCAAGCCTGGCATGAAGCTCAAGGGCACAGTGCGCAACGTGGCCGACTTCGGCGCGTTTGTGGACATTGGCGTGCATCAGGACGGATTGGTGCATATCTCGCAGCTCTGTAACCGGTACGTCAAGCACCCGTCCGAGGTGGTGACCGTGGGCGATATCGTGGATGTGGCCGTGCTGTCGGTCGATCCCAAAAGCCACCGCATTGCGCTGACCATGAAAAATGTGAAGTAAGACCTCAATATACGACAAAGGGAGCACCTCGCGGGTGCTCCCTTTCGTTATCCGTTACTCTCTATCCTTTTATCTTACCAAATCAGCCCGAGTGTCAGCATGTCAGACACGGTCGCCAATAGGATCACCGCGACCCAGCACGCGAGCGGATACGCCCACTGGGCGCCTCCCTGCCGCTTGGGGGCAAGGCGCGGGCAGGCCCGCAGCAGCAGTTTCGCCAGCGCAAACCCGACCGCCGCGCCCGCGGTGTTCAGAATCAGGTCGTCCACCGAGGTCACGCCGCCTGCGATGATCTGGATCAGCTCAATACTGAGCGATACGCCAAACCCAAACAGGATGGTGCGCTTTGCGCGCCCGAAATACCGCCAGAACAGCGGCAGCAGGAACCCTAAGGGCGCGAGCAGCGCCGCGTTGCCCGCAATGTTGGCGGCCACGCCCAGCCCGGGTGAGTCCGGGTCATTCAGTACCGCGGCGATGTCGGCAAACGGGATCAGCTCGAGCCGCGGCTCCGGCAGGTTGCCCGCCAGCAGCTGGTAGAGCGAGGGGCCGGTCACCAGCCCCACACCCATCAGATACACCAGCAGCAAGAGCATGCCGCATACATCGCGCTTTTTCATGAGGCTGCCTCCGCGGTCGCCGCCATGCCGCGCTCCGGCGTACTGTCACTTACGCCGTCCGGACGGTACTTGTCAACGATCTCATACGGCCAATCCGGCTGCAGATAGCAGAGGTGGCGCTGCTCTCCGGTTTCCATCTCGACATAGAGATCCACCGTATAGTTTTCTCTGTTCGCATAGCGATAGCCGTCCAACCCGGTCAGAGAATCGCTAAACGCGTTGTCGAGTAGCGCCTGCATATCCGCAGGGTCAGTCACCTCGACCGTCTGCCACTCGCTTGCGTCCTGGCCGAGTGGCACAAGATATTCGATCCACATCCGGTCAACATCCTCCGCACGTATGGTAACAGGGGTCAGTCCGGTCATCTGCTCGATCAGGGCAAGCGTCCTGGTGTTTGCCTCGGTCACGCCAACCAAACCGTAATACTCCTCCCGGCTGCCGTCGTTGCCCAGATAGTACAGTTCAAGGCTCATGACCGGCTTGCTTTCCTGCGTCCCCGCGAGTGCTTCCTCGCGGAGCGTGTCGATCACCTGCGTGATCTGACTGGTCTGGCGCAGCTCCACAAAACTTATGCCGTCGGCTGTTTCCACATTTACGGTAATCATCGGCTGGTGCTCATCCCCGCTGGCGTCAAAGCTGAACAGCGCCCACTTGGTACGCTTATACTCCTCGGACTGCTCGATCTGGTCAAGCAGTGCATCAACTTCCTCTGTCTCGGGGAGCATATACTGCCGCGCCGCCGTGCGGCTGCCCATCTGGCATCTGACTGTTACCTGAGTATAGCTCAGGCTGCCATCACCATCCGTATCTTCCTCCTGCACGGTCTGCACACCGATCTCCATCAGCCGGTAGACCGCATCGATATTCGACGGATCTGTCAGCGCGGGCTCTCCGCTGCCGCTGTAAATATCCACCGCGGTCAGGTCGTCGCGGTCAGGCAGCCAGGTGTCAAAGCCGGTGACATCGAACTGCATCGCGAGCATACCCGCGACCAGCACCACCAGAATGGCCAGCAGATGCAGCGGCTTGGCGAAGATCGCACGGAAGTCGAACGCATAGATGATCTCAATGATCCAGTGGAACAGCACCGTGCCGATCACCAGCCCCGGCCAGAACCAGAATCCGCCCGCGATCAGGTTGAACACAATGCCGAACGACACACCCATCACCAGGCACATATATACCTTGAGCGGGAGACGGATGGGCAGGAAGGCCAGCGCAGTACCCGCCCGCTCGCTGCGGCGGTGCCGGAACAGGTAAGCTGCCAGCACGGTCACGATCACCGCGGCCGCCAGATAGGCCAGCAGCAGGCCGAGCGCCGAACCGTTCTGCCCCATGCCGGTAATACCATCATAGCCGCGGTGCATAATCCCTTCCAGATCAAAATACTGCAGCACCGGGCTGAGCATAAAGGCCGTTGTCCATGCGTCCGTGCCGCCCGCCCCGGTATAGGTGACATAGAACCTATCCATCAGGCCGTTGTACAGCATGCGGACCAATGCGGGCGAAAACAGCACCCACACAAGCAGCAGCAGGGTGATGACCGTGTTGCCGCAGACGATGGTGGTCAGCACGGTCAGTGCGTACACCAGCAGGAAGATGATCAGATTGCACAGCACCGCGCCGCCGATCTCTCCCCAGCGTACGGCTTCGCCGCAGCCCATGGCATACACGCAGGCCAGCGTGATTGCCAGCATGATAAAATAGGTCAAAAGCGTGCATACAATGCCGGTTAGGAAGTTGTTCGCAAACAGGCGGGTGCGCGAGATGGGCAGCGAGTGGTAAAAATCCACCTTCTGCCGGTTGTGCAGGTAGGCGAACAGCGCCACGCCGCACACGACCGCCATCACCAGAAAAGCCGCCTTGACAAACGGATTTTCCCCGCCCAGCGTGGCGGCAACCGTATTCATTGCCTGCTGCCAGTTCTGCTCCACCCCGGCCTGCGTCAGGTTAGCCAGCCACTCGGCACGATTTTCCAGCGCGCGCTGCGCAGTCATCAGCGCAGGCAGCAGCAGGCTGAGGAAGAAACCTACGCCTGACAGCACCAGCGCCCACAGATTGCGGCGCATGCTGTCTCCCAGCAGCCCCTTAGAAGAGAAGCTTTTTGATGTCATAGCCTGCCACCTCCGTTTCATTGATAAAGATTTCCTCCAGCGTCAGCGGCAGCAGCTCGCAGAAACTGGGATTCATAGCGTTCACCTTTTCCATCAGCTCCTCGCGGCTGCCGCGCGCGGTCAGGGTATAGAGTGAGCCGCGCCGGTCGAGGCGCATCACATCGATGCCCGCCCATGCGTTCTCAGGCAGCTCCTCAGTGAAAATGCACTGCATTTTGAACATGCCGAGCTTCATCTCGTCCAGATCACGCGAGAACAGGATGCCGCCGCGGTGCAGCAGGCCGACATGGTCGCAGATGTCCTCGAGCTCGCGCAGGTTGTGCGAGGCGATGACAGGCGTCAGGCCGCGGCTCTCCACATCCTCGGCAAACAGACTCTTGACCGTCTGCCGCACGACCGGGTCAAGGCCGTCGAACGTCTCGTCGCAGAACAGGTAGTCCGTACCCGCGCACAGGCCGCAGATGACCGAGACCTGCTTTTTCATGCCCTTGGAGAACGTGCGGATCTTGCGGTTCTCGTCCAGGCCGAAGCCCGCCATCAGCTTGCGGTAGCGTTCCTCGTCAAACCGGCGGTAAAACCGCTTGTAATAGTTTTTCATCTCCGCGGGCGTGCTGTTCGGGAAAAAGAACTGCTCGTCAGAGATGAAGAAAAACCGCTCCTTGAGCGCTATATTTTCAAAAATATCCGCCCCGTCGATGCGCACCGCGCCCTCGTCCGGGGACAAAATACCTGCCAGCATGCGCAGGAAGGTCGATTTACCTGCTCCGTTCGAGCCGATCAGGCCGTAGACCGAGCCGTCCCGCACCTCTGCGCAGACATGATCGACCGCGGTGATATCGCCAAAGCGCTTGGTTGCATTTTCAGCTGTAATCATGCCCTATCCTCTCCTTTCTTCTCCAGCCAGCCGTGCAGCTGATCCTCGGTCGCGCCGAGCGTGCGCGCCCGGTCCGCCAATGCGCCGATCTGCGCGCCGATCTCTTGCAGCCGATCCGCGCGCAGCGCCTCCATGTTATCCGAAATAAAGTTCCCCCGCCCTTTGGCCGCGTAGATCACGCCGCGCCGTTCCAGCTCTCCGTATGCGCGCTGGATGGTGTTCGGGTTGATCGAAAGCTCCATCGCCAGCTGGCGCACGCTTGGGATCTGGGTATCCGCGGGCAGCGCCCCGCGCAGCGCAAGCTCCTCGATGCCGTCCACCACCTGCTCATAGATCGGCCGTGGGTCCCGATAATCTATTTTTATCACATCGCGCGTCTCCTTTCCGTTGTGTTCTATCTGTACTGTATGTCTTAGTACACTTGGAGTATATCAAAGCTTTCCGGTTTTGTCAATCGCTTTTTGCTTCGGCTTGTGGTATAATCATAGCAAATACCTACTGGGAGGCCTTCATGGTACATTTGGGAAACGACTGGGACGAGATCCTCGCCGGCGAATTCGAGCAGGAATATTACAAGCGCATCCGCTACTGGCTCAAAAAGGAGTACGCCGAGCAGACCATCTATCCCCCGATGGACGATATTTTCAACGCGCTCAAATACACCGCCTATGCGGACGTCAAGGCGGTCATTCTGGGGCAGGACCCCTACCACGGCCCGGGACAGGCGCACGGGCTGTGCTTTTCCGTGCAGCCGGGCGTGCAGCCGCCACCGAGCCTGCAAAACATCTTCAAGGAGCTGCGCGATGACCTCGGCATCCAGCCGCCCAAGGACGGCACGCTGACAAAATGGGCTGAGCGCGGCGTGCTGATGCTCAACACGACCCTGACCGTGCGCCGCGGGCAGGCCAACAGCCACAAGAACATCGGCTGGACGACCTTCACCGACCACGTCATCCAGAAGCTCAATGCGCATGAGCGGCCGGTGGTGTTCCTGCTCTGGGGCG
>DXFS01000081.1 GCA_019114345.1 Candidatus Agathobaculum pullistercoris
CAAGGACAATACGCCCGGCTGTACGCGGCAGGCCTGCGCCTTTGCCGCAGCGTACGAGGATTTTAAAACCCTGGACGCTGTGGTAATCGGCGTCAGCAAGGATTCCGCTGCGTCGCACCAGCGCTTTGCAGAAAAGCACGGCCTGCCGTTTATCCTGCTTTCCGATCCGGAGCTGTCGGCCATTCAAGCTTACAGCGTGTGGCAGGAGAAAAAGCTGTATGGTAAGGTCAGCATGGGCGTGGTCCGCACAACCTTTATCATCGACGAGGCGGGCAATATCGAAAAGGTCATGCCCAAGGTCAAGCCGGATACCAACGCCGCCGACATTCTCGCGTATCTGCGCGGACAGGCTTGACCGTTATATTGCAGATGCAGCCCCTGCGGCTGCATCTTTTTTTGTCCATCGCAGCATGGCACGCCCGTTTTCCACTGTGCACAGTACGAAGGCAGGCGCCAGCGCGAACGGCTGGTCGGGCGCAAACGCGCACTGCAGGATGAGCGCATCCCCGTCCCGCCCAGCCTGTACCCCGCCGCCGCTGAGCAGTGCATCCAGCACTTCGTCTCCGGTTTGCAGCACAGGTTCCGGCTGCTGTATCGTCCGCTCATCACTTTCCCCGGCCTGCCGTGCGCTGTCCTGTTCCGGCACAACCGCCTCAGGCTGTACGGCAAGATAAAACTGCACAGGCGGCGTATCCGCATAGCCCGCTGCGCGAAGCGTTTCCCGGGTCAGCCGGCGTTCTAAACGCAGGCGTCCGTTCTGCGGCTCAGGCAGCCCGATGCGCATTGCCCGATCCCCGATTCCCGCATAGCAGCGCAGCAGACCGTCCCCGCTGTCCGGACAAGCGCAGTCCAGCCTTACCTGCACTCCGTAGGCATCCGGTGTCCATGACAGTGTGCCGACCGGCTCTCCCGCATAAAAAACCTCCGCCTGCACGTCCATCCCTCCCGCACAAAAAGCGCATATCCTGTTAAAAGGATATGCGCTTTTTCAGACGATATGACGGCTCAGCCCTGTACAGAGCCCAGACCAAAGCTGACGGCCAGTGCTTCGTCCACATGGCGCATCGCGTTTTCATCGAGCGAGCCCATTTTCTCCCGCAGGCGGCGCTTATCCAGCGTGCGGATCTGCTCAGTCAGGATGATGGAATCCTTGGTCAGGCCGTAATTGGGGGCGCCGAGCGTGATATGGGTCGGCATTTTGGCCTTGTTGACCTGGGATGTAATGGCGGCGGCGATCACGGTCGGGCTGTACCGGTTTCCGACGTTGTTCTGCACAATCAGCACCGGGCGGATACCGCCCTGCTCACTGCCGACCACCGGGCTGAGATCAGCATAGTAAATATCTCCCCGTTTGATGCTGGTATCCACGTTGGTTCACACTCCGTTGCAATAGATTTGCGGTTTGTCCGCAAACCTATTTTCCCCATGCATCAGGGAATTATAACTCTCCTGCAAAAAAACTGTCGGCATGGGGAAGCATGGGTTTCCCCTGCTTCATCCTATGCCGGCAAAGCCATCCGGTTCTCATCCGATGTAAAACCGCGGCACGCGTCGGCTGACTGCGCAGACAACCTCATACGAAATCGTACCCGCTGCCTCAGCCACATCCTCTGCCGTCCAGCCTGCGGGTCCGAACACGGTCACCTCATCGCCGCGATGCACGGCAGCCCCTTCAGGCAGCTGCACCATGCACATGTCCATGCAGATGCGGCCGAGCACAGGGACGCGCTGCCCGTTGATCAGTATGTGCGCCCTGCCCGAGCCGGTGCGCAGATAGCCGTCCGCATAGCCAATGGACACGACCGCCATACGGGTCGGCCTGTCCGTTTCATAGGTGCGGCCATAGCTGACCGTGGTGTGTTCCGGGATGTCCCGCACCTGCACCACGCGCGCCTTGACGGTCATCGCGGGCCGAAGATCGAGCACGGGCGGCACGGAAGCATCCGGCCGGTAGCCGTACAGGATGATGCCCGCGCGGGTCATAGTACAGTGCATATTCTTGTAGAACTGGATGCCGCCGCTGTTGGCGCAGTGTCGCAGGGGCAGGTCCAGCCCGCGCTGCCGCAGGTCCCCGCACACGCCTGCAAATCGCTGGTACTGCAGTTCGGTATAGGTCTCGCCCGCAGGCACGTCCGATACGGCAAAGTGGGTAAAAATACCCTCGCTGCGCAGCCCCGGCAGGGCGGCGCAGTCCAGGATGTCCTGCACGGTCTGCGCGCGTTCCCAGGCCGGGAACCCCAGTCGTGTCATGCCGGTGTCCAGCTTGTAATGCACGGTGATCTGCTCACCTGTGCGTGCGGCTGCCTCGGAAAGCAGCTGCGCGGTCTCCCGGTCATATACCGGTGCGGTGATGTGGTATCGGGCGATCGTATCCATATCCGCTGTATCCACATATCCCAGGATCAGGATCGGCTTTGTGATGCCGCCTTCGCGCAGCTCAACCGCTTCCGGCACAGTTGCGGCAGCAAAATACGGAGCGCCGGTCGCCTGCAAGCGCCGTGCAACCGGCACGGCGCCATGCCCGTAAGCGTCCGCCTTGACCACGCACAGCACCGGCGATTCCGCCTGCGCGCATATCACGCGGTAATTATGCTCGATCGCATCCAGATCGACTTCTGCCCAGATGCGGTGTTTGTTCGGTTCCATTTTTCTTCATCCCCAATGTTTTATGTTTCCTGCCAGGCCGTCACCCGGATAGTCAGCACACGGCTGCCGTCCGCATATAGCTCGGCATAGGCCGGCTGCATCCCCTGCTCGGTGAGCCACACCTGTTTTTCGACCGTGCCGTCCTCATCCTCGCCCTCATACCGCAGCACGAGAAAATCTGTGCCTGAAGCGCTTTCGCTCCAAATCTGCACGGGCTGCGCCGTGCGAAGGTCGTTCAACAGGCAGAACAGGCCGTCCGCAGGGGTCAGGCCGGTGCGCTGCGGCATCGCGTCATCCAGCGACAGGCCGTCATACTGAAGTGTAAACTGTGCGCTGTCCGTCCCTGCGATCGTGCCGCCGATCCCGGCCAACGATTCCGGCGCGGTAATGGTGAATTGGTCGTTGCCTTCCCTGTCATAAACGTAATCCATCTGATATTCCAGCACCGAATCGCCCAGATCGCTCATCAGCTCGATCTGCGCTTCTGCGGCATCAAGCGCTTCGAAATGGGCGCGCACGCTTTCCGCTCCTGCTGTGCCGCCGCAGCCCGACAGCATGGCAGATATCAGTGCAGTTAAAACCAGTATCCGTTTCAGGTCACCACTCCCTTGTATTATAGCGTTTGAGCAGTGTGGGCAGCAAGCGCAGCATATCGCTCGGCGTCATGCCGTATTCGCTCAGTGCGTTTGCTGCCAGGTCGCCCGCGCGGCCATGCAGCCATGCGGCAGCGCAAGCCGCATGCACGGCAGGAATCCCCTGTCCGCACAGCGACACCAGCATGCCAGCCAGTACATCGCCGCTGCCGCCCTTTGCCATGCCCGGATTACCCGAATGATTGCGGTACAGCGCCCCGTCCGGCACCGCGATCAGCGTGCGGTGCCCCTTGTAAAGCACGATGCACTGATATTTCCGGGCAAACAGCGTCAGTTCAGCCGGATTGGCATTGTCAATACCGGAGAGCCTTGCGAACTCCCCTGCATGCGGCGTCAGTACAACTGGCATTTTTGCCTTCTGCAGTATATCTTTATGCGCGTAAACCGCATTTATGCCGTCAGCATCCAATACAATCTGGCACGGTGCCTTTTCGATCAGCGTCGTCACGATCTCCGCCACTGTGTAGGAACGTCCCAGTCCGCAGCCGATCAACAGCGCGTCCGCGCGTTCCGCCAGCTTGAGCAGCACAGGCAGCGCCTCATGGGAAAGCATTCCGTCTGATCCGCACGGTACCGGCCGTACCACGGGCTCGTTGAGTTTGACTGCCAGCACAGGCCACGCTTTTTCCGGTGTCGCAAGCGTGACCACGCCGCTGCCCATGCGCACCGCTCCCTGTGCGGCGAAATAAGCAGCTCCCGTGTATCCCGCTGAGCCGCATACGCATACAATCCGTCCAAAAGCGTTTTTATTCGCCTTCGGGTCGCGCCGCGGCATGATATGGTCTACAAAGCTCTGGTCAATCTCTGTCATCTGACCGCCGTCCCTTCTGTTTTTGCTTCATCCAGCATAGCACCTCTGTCCGCCGCCGTCAAGGCTCAACCAGCCGCCGTGTCCGTTTGCGCAGCCGTTGAATATGCTGAAACGAGGAGGTGATCTATTGGCAATCCGAATCTTCATCGATCCCGGGCACAATCCCACCGGCAACCCGAACACCGGCGCAGAGGGCAACGGCCTGATCGAGCAGGACGTCAACTTTACGGTCAGCATGTATCTGGCCGACATGCTGCACGCCGACCCGCGCTTTACCGTGCGGCTGAGCCGCAATACCCCGACCGAGAGTCTCGGCACGAGCAACGCCAGCAGCCTGGCTGCTCGCGTGAATATGGCGAACAGCTGGCCCGCGGATTATTTTATCAGTATCCACTGCAATTCCAACGTCAACCCGGCTATTAACGGCAGTGAGGTCTACGTCTACCAGCAGAATACGCAGGCTTACTGGCTCGCCCAGCACGTGCTGAACGGCATTGTCGCCCGCGTAGGCACCAAGAATAACGGCGTACGGCTGAACCCCAGCCTGTATGTGCTGCGCCGCACCAGCATGCCGGCAATTCTGGTCGAACTGGCTTACCTGAGTAATGTATCGGACGCGCAAAAGCTGCGCGACGACCCCTACGGCTTTGCGCAGGGCATCTATAACGGCCTGCTCAGCTATTTCGGCTTCAGCCCGGCATAACACAAAAAGGTCTTGCCGCATGGCAAGACCTTTTCTGATAAACTATTCAAAATCCACCGGTCACGCCGAGCACCTGTCCGGTGACAAACGATGCCCGTTCTGAGCACAGGTACAGGATGCTGTCCGCAACTTCGGCCGCTGTGCCGATCCGGCCGAGCGGCGTTTCCTCCGCCAGCTGCCGCATGGTATCCGCACTGTGCATAGCGTTCATATCGGTATTGATCACGCCAGGCGCTACACAGTTGACCCGGATACCGGACGGACCCAGTTCGAGCGCGAGCGACTTTGTCAGGCCGATAAGCCCTGCCTTGCTTGCTGCATAGTGGCTTTCGCAGGATGCTCCTGCCTGTCCCCAGACAGAGGAGACGGTCACAATGCTGCCGCGCTTGCGGTGCAGCATATCCGGCAGGCAAGCACGGATTGTACGCACTGCCCCCATCAGATTGACATCCAGCATACGCTGCCAGTCTGCATCCGTGATATCCTGAAACTGCTTCTGCTCCGCGATGCCTGCGTTGCAGACAACTGCATCCACCGACCCGAAGTGGCTTGCCGCCTCTGCCGCCGCGCGGCATACCGCTTTGTCATCCGACAGATCCGCACACAGCGCGATCGCACCGGTCTGCTCTGCAAGCACACCAGCCAGCTCACGGTTTGCCAGATAGGTAAACGCCACGTTCCAGCCCGCATTGGAAAATGCATGCACGCATGCTGCACCAATGCCGCGCGAACCGCCGGTGATAAAAACCGTATCCGGCATCAGATCGCAACCGTCTGCTGTGCTTCAAACAGACACTGGTTGAGGTCTTTCTGGCGGGCCAGGCCCTCTTCGATATCCAAATCGGTCACCTGATTGTTATCGAATACAACCACGCGGTTGGTCTTGCCATCCATCAGCGCGCGTACTGCCGCATATCCCATGCGGGTTGCCATAACACGATCCTGCGCTGTGGGGGAACCGCCGCGCTGGATATGGCCCAGAATGGTTACGCGGGTATCGATACCAGTCGCCTCATGGATCTGGTCTGCGACCTCCTGTGCTGATCCGTAGCCTTCCGCAACGATAATGATGTGGTGGTTGCGGCCCTTGATGCGGCCGACACGCATTTTCTCTACAATGTCCACATCAAAATCCAGCTTACGCTCGGGCAGGCAGATTGCCGTTGCGCCGACTGCGCAGCCGACATGCAGCGCCAGATGGCCTGCGCGGCGGCCCATAACCTCGACCACCGAGCAGCGCTCATGGGACTGCATGGTGTCGCGCAGTTTATCGATGCATTCGATCGCGGTATTGCACGCGGTATCAAAGCCGATCGTATAATCAGTGCAGACGATATCGTTATCGATTGTACCCGGTACGCCGATGCAGGGCACTCCCTTGCGGGACAGCGCCTGCGCACCGCGGAAGGTACCGTCGCCGCCGCAGCAGATCAGGCCGTCAATGCCCAAATATTTGCAGGTGTCGGCTGCCTTCTGCAACCCCTCTTCCGTCATCATTTCCTTGCAGCGTGCGGTATACAGCATGGTGCCGCCGCGGCGGATGATACCGTCCACACTACGGGCGCCCATCTCAATGATATCGCCATTGATCAGCCCGCTGTATCCACGGCGGATGCCGAGTACGGAAATGTCAAATGCGGATGCGGTACGCACGACCGAACGGATGAGCGCGTTCATGCCAGGTGCATCACCGCCGCTGGTGAGAACGCCAATTCTGCGGATCTGTTTTTCCATAATATGCCTCCCTGTATCCGGTTGCCAAGTTCCCCACGATTTTGAAAAAATCCTCTCCTACTGTATTATAACATCTTCTTCTCCCAAGAGGAAGCGTAATTTTTCCAAAAGCGGAACATCCGGTTGGCACCAGTAGGCCCGCTTGGCCAATGTTTTTTTCTTCGTGTCCATAGGATACAGATAAACCGGCGTATCCCCCGGCTGCGACAGCAAAACGGCCTTGATATGCGGCCATTCGTCGCTTTTCATGCTGGTAATACGCAGGTATAGCTTCTGCGGCGCGAGCTTTGCCGCCTGCTGGTCGGAATAAACCGACTGGCCCGGGTTTTCTTTTGCCAACATACTGCCTACGGCAGCTTCGGTCAGCGGCTGCGCCTCGTTCAGCAGCACCTTAGGCGCTTCATCCTCGCGTGCATCGATCCGCCCTGTGAGCAGCACCGCGCTGTCCTCGGTAAGATAGGCGCCGCACTGCTGCAGCGAGCGCGGGAATACAACCAACTCGATCGATGCCGACTCATCCTCCACAGTCACGTACGCCATCATCGAACCATTTTTGGTCGATTTGAGCCGCACCGCAGTGATCACACACGCCAGGCGGACGGTCATGCCGTCTTTATAGGCCGGTGATGCGTTCTCTCCTGAAAGATCGTCAATGATCCGGCGGATCGAGGCCGCGCTTGCTTTCTGCGCCAGTTCGCGGTACTCGTCCATCGGATGCCCGGACAGGTACAGTCCGGTCGTTTCCTTTTCCATGGAAAGCAGCTCGCGTTTGGAGACCTCGGGGATGTCCGGCAGTGCGATCTGGGTATCCTGCACCGCATCATTGCCCATACCGAACAGATCCATCTGCCCCTCGATATTCTTCCTGCGGCTCTGCGCGATCGCATCCACGACCGCGTTTACGATCTTGATCAGCTGGCTGCGGCGGTAGCCCATAGAGTCAAATGCTCCCGCCTTGATCAGGCTTTCCAATGCGCGGCGGTTGAGTTCGCGGTCGTACATCCGCTCGCAGAAATCCTGGAACGAGGTGAACAGCCCGCCAGCCTCTCGCTCCTCCACCAACTGCTTCATAAACGAACGCCCGACGCCCTTGACCGCTGCAAGGCCGAAGCGGATATCCCGGCCGGAAACCGAAAAACTGTCATAGGATTCGTTCACATCAGGCGGCAGGACGGAGATCCCCATCTCCCGCGCCGCCTGGATATACTCGGAGATCTTGTCCGACGAATCCAGAACGCTGGTCAGCAGCGCTGCCATGTACTCGCGCGGATAATGGCATTTGAGGTAAGCTGTGCGGAAGGACACAACTGCATAGCACACCGCATGCGCCTTGTTAAAGGCGTAGTTGGCGAAATCCATGATCTCGTCAAACAGGCTTGCCGCGATATTTTCCGGCACGCCACGCTTGACCGCTCCGTCAATGCCGAGCTCCTCATTGCCATAGATGAAGTTGATCCGCTCCTTTTCGAGCTCCTTCATCTTCTTTTTGCTCATCGCGCGGCGCACCATATCCGCCTTACCGAGCGAGTAGCCCGCCAGCGACTGGAACACCTGCATGACCTGCTCCTGATAGATCATGCAGCCGTAGGTGACTTTCAGAATGGGTTCCAGCAGTGGATGCTTGTAGGTCACCTTTTCCGGATGGTGGCGGCACTCGATATAGCGCGGGATGGACTGCATCGGCCCCGGCCGGTACAGCGCCACAACCGCAGTAATATCCTCGATCGACTGCGGCTGCAGGCCGGTGACGACATTGGTGATACCTGCGCTTTCCAGCTGGAACACACCCATGGTCGAGCCATGCCCCAGCATTTCATAGGTGGCCTTGTCTCCCATATCCACCTTTTCAATGTTGAAATCCGGCGTATGGCGGCGAATCATTTTTTCCGCGTCCGCGATAACCGTCAGGTTGCGCAAGCCGAGGAAATCCATTTTCAGGAGGCCGAGCTCCTCGAGCGTGGTCATGGTGAACTGGGTGACCATCTGCTCGTCGTTGCGGGCGAGCGGCACATAGGTGTCGACCGGGTCTTTGGTGATAACAACGCCCGCCGCGTGCGTGGACGCATGGCGCGGCATGCCCTCAAGCGCGCGCGCCGTGTCGATCAGCTCACGTACCTGCGGCTTCTCGTCGTACATCTTTTTGAGCTCGGGGTTGATGGCCAGTGCCTTGTCGAGCGTGATATGCAGCTCATTGGGCACTTGCTTGGCGACCACGTCCACCTCGTTATATGGGATACTGAGCGCACGGCCTACATCACGGATCGCATTGCGCGCCGCCATGGTGCCGAAGGTGACGATCTGCGCCACATGATCCTTACCGTACTTATTCGTGACATACTCGATCACCTCTGGCCGGCGCACATAGCAGAAGTCCACGTCGATATCCGGCATGGAAACACGCTCCGGATTGAGGAATCGTTCAAAGTACAGCGAATAATGGATGGGATCGAGGTCGGTGATACCCAGGCAGTAGGACACGACTGATCCTGCCGCCGAGCCGCGCCCCGGCCCGACCGGGATACCCTGCCGCTTGGCGTAGCCGATAAAGTCGGACACGATTAGGAAGTAATCAACAAACCCCATCTTGGTGATCATATCGATCTCATACTGCAGACGCTTGCGCACGGTACCGTCGTCATCCGGGTACCGGGCGGCAAAGCCCTCGTTGCACAGCTTCTGCAGGTACTGGAGCGCGGTATAGCCCTCCGGCACGTCGAATTCCGGCAGGTGGTACTTGCCAAACTCAAATTCGACCTGGCATCGATCCGCGATTTTGACCGTATTTTCGAGCGCCTCCGGATGCTCAGGGAACAGCGCGGCCATCTCGTCCGCGTCCTTGATATAGAACTCCTGCGTCTCGAATTTCATGCGCGTGGGGTCGTCCACTGTTTTGCCCATCTGGATGCACATCAGGACATCCTGGATCCGCGCATCCTGCTTTGTCAGGTAATGCGCATCGTTCGTGGCGACAAGGCCGATGTTCAGCTCTTCTGCGAGCTTGTACAGCCCGTCGTTGACCTTTTTCTGCACCTCGATGCCATGATCCTGCACCTCGAGATAGAAATGGTCGCGGTCGAAAATCTCCAAAAACTGTTCGCACAGCTCGTATGCGCCGTCCATATCCCCTTCCGCCAGCGCGCGCGGGATCACGCCCGCGAGGCAGGCGGACAGGCAGATCAGCCCCTCGCTGTGCTGCCGCAGCAGCTCCATATCGATACGCGGTTTCATATAGAAGCCTTCAGCAAAGCCGAGCGACACCATATGGATCAGATTGCGGTAGCCGGTCATATTCTCGCACAGCAAAATCAGGTGGCTGTGCCACTCCCCATTCAGGTAGCTGCGGTCAAAGCGCGAGTGCGGCGCAAGGTACACCTCGCACCCGATAACCGGATGGATGCCTCTGGCCTTGCAGGCGCGGTAAAAATCGATCACGCCGTACATAACGCCGTGGTCGGTCAGCGCGCAGGCGGTCTGGCCAAGCGCGGCCACGCGGTCCACAAGACCCTCGATGCGGCACGCGCCGTCCAGCAGGCTGTATTCACTATGCACATGCAGATGCGCAAATGGTACCACTTTAATCCTCCTTAGACGCGAATTCAGTGATTTTTTTCAGCCGGTGGCTGAGTCCCGGCTTGGAGATCGGCGGGTCAAAGCGCTGCGCCAGCTCCGCGAGGCTGTCGGTCGGGTATTCCAGCCTCAGGCGCACGGTCTCGCGCAGGTTTTCCGGGAAGCCCTCTTCCCCATGCGCATCCAGCACCGCGCGGATCGCGGCGATCTGCCGTGCGGAGGCGTCGGTTACTTTCATCAGATTAGCAGTCTCGCAGTTGACCTGCCGGTTGATGGTGTTGCGGATGTTTTTCTCCACCTTGGCCTCCATCAGCCCCATCGCCGCGCGCGGCGCGCCGATGCGCGTCAGAAAATCCTCAATACTTGCGCTGTCTTTGAAATACAGCAGCAGCGCGCTGCCGCGGCGCGCCTGCTTGGGCGACAGCCCGAGGTCGAGCAACAGGCTGGTCTCCTCCCCAGCCAGGCTTGCATGCGTGGTTTTAAGCTCCAGATGGCTCTTTTTGTCCGGTCCCGCCACCGTACCCGCCATCAGGAATGCGCCCCGAAGGAAAGATGCAATACAGCATTCCTCTTCGAGCACATTGCGGTTGAGATGGTAGGTGATATGGCTTTTGTGATCGTAACCCAGCGCGTCAAAAATCCGGGCGATCTGCGCGCTCCCGGTCATGCTGAGCTGCAGCTTCCTGCTGTTTTTCTGCGGCTCGCATACGACAAAAAACGCGCGCTGCAGCAGCGCCTGCAGCCGGCGCGCAACAGCGGCGTTTTCCGTGGAAAGCCGTATTTCCCTGTGGGAAAACACCGAGGCATGGAGCAGGGCACCGTACGCCTCCGCGCGCGTGCAGCAGGCCCGCTGCATGGAAACACGGCACAGCTCATTTTTTACCTCGGTCGAGAAGGTCATGAAAGTTCTCCGTTCTTTCGGGACTGCCGCAACTGGCGGGATGCATGTCCGCATGCACTGCGGCGGGCGGCCCCTCTGTGGTTTTATCTCTGGTAATCGCGGTGCATGGTTACAACGCCGTATTCCCGGCCGCGCAGATGCTCGCTCAAGGCCTCGGCGATCGCGACCGAGCGGTGCTTTCCGCCCGTGCAGCCGATGCTGATGATCAGGTTGGATTTGCCCTCTGCCATGTACCGTGGCAGAAGAAAATCGATCAAAGCAGTCAGGTGGCTCATCAGCACATCCGCCGTGCCGCCCTGGAACACATAGTCGCGCACATCCGGGTCGGTGCCGTTTTTCTCGCGCAAGCTCATCTCATAATACGGGTTGGGCAGGAAGCGGACGTCGAACACAAGATCGGATTCAGGCGGGATACCGTACTTAAAGCCGAACGACTGCACGATCACTTCAAATGCACCGCCGTTGTCCGTGCCCGCAAACAAGGTGAGCAGCCGCTCGCGCAGACCCGCCGCGGAAAGACCCGTCGTATCCACGATAAAATCCGCACGGTTGCGCAGCGCCGCCAGCATGATCCGTTCCTTCTCGATAGCCGCTGTCATAGACACGCCTTTGTCCATCAGCGGATGCTTACGCCGCGTTTCCTTAAACCGGCGGATGAGCGTCTGTGTATCCGTATCCAGAAACAGGATGCGGTAATCACAGCCCATATTCTTGATCGAATCGAGTGAGTCGAAAAGCTGCTGGAAGTCACCGCCCGCGCGCACGTCGGTTACAAGCGCGACCCGTTCGTACCGCTCGGTTGCTGCCAGACAGATCTCGGCAAAGCGCGGGATGAGCGCGATCGGCAGGTTATCGACGCAGTAGTAGCCTAAATCTTCAAATGTCGCAACTGCACGGCTTTTACCCGCGCCTGACATACCGGAAATAATCAAAAAGTACATATTTCATCCCCCTTTGCCGGCAATCTTTTTATCTGATAATGCGCACCTCACACTCCAGCTGCACACCAAAAGCTTCCTTTACGCGCTGCTGCACCAGCTCAATCAGGCGCAGCATATCGTCGCAGGTCGCGCCGCCCCGGTTGATCAGGAATCCAGCATGCTTCTCCGATACCTGCGCTGCGCCTACCGAAACGCCCTTTAGCCCGGCATCTTCGATCAGGCGGCCTGCAAAGTACCCTTCCGGGCGTTTGAAAGTAGAGCCGGCAGACGGGAAATTGAGCGGCTGCTTCTCCCGCCGCCGCTGCGCCAGGTCGTTCATACGGTCCAGGATAGCCGCCGGATCCCCCTGCTGAAGACGCAGCGTTGAGCGGACAACGGTCCAGTCCGGATGGTCGCGGAACACGCTGCGGCGGTAGCCAAAGCCATGTTCCTCCCCGGTCAGGGTATGCAGCGCGCCGGTTTCATCCAGGTATTCGGTCTGCTCCACAATGCCTGCCATCTGTCCGTCGTACGCTCCTGCGTTCATGAATACCGCGCCGCCCAGGCTGCCGGGTATGCCGCCTGCGAACTCCACGCCGGTCAGGCCGGCGCGCTGCGCGCGGCGCGCTACGCGGCCGAGCAGCGCCCCTGCCTCGGCCACCAGCGTACAGTCCTCCCCGATACGCACCTCGTCCAGCTCGGTGGTGCAGACTACCGCACCACGAACGCCCGCGTCAGCCACCAGCATATTCGAGCCGTTGCCCAGCAGCAGGAACGGGATGCCGCGTGCACGCAGTACGCCAAGCGTCCCTGCCAGTTCGCGCCGTGTTTTTGGCTGCACAAACAGGTCGGCCGGGCCGCCGATCGCGAATGTGGTATGACGGCTCATGGGTTCGTTCTGCATAATATCAATATCAGGCGCGGCTTCCCGCAGGGCTGTGATACATGTGTTGATCTGATCCATATCCGCCGGATCTCCTTCCAAATGATACAAATATATGACAGTATGCCACAGCGGACGCCAGGTCGTCATACCGGGACCGCACATGGCGCAGAGTGCTTCACTACAGGTATTATACCAAACCACGCTGCAAAGTGCAAATCAAAGGCGTCCGCAGCGGGACGCCTCTCCTGTATCCATTTGTCCGTCCGGTCAGCGCACCCAGACCTCTTCATGCTCCCCGCGGCGGGGACGCCCAAGCAGCAGCTTGATGCCCTCAGTTGCAGGCAGGCCGTTGTACAGCACCTCATACATCGCCTCGGTGATCGGCATGGAAACGCCCTGCTGTTTGGCAAGGTGGTAGCCTGCTTCGGTCGCATAATAGCCCTCAACGGTCGCTCCGACCTCCTGCATGGCCTCCTGCGCGGTCTTGCCCTTGCCGATCAGGATACCTGCGCGTCGGTTGCGCGAGTGCATCGAGCAGCAGGTCACGATCAGGTCGCCCACGCCGGACAGGCCCGCAAACGTCTCCTGCTTAGCGCCCAGCGTCATACCGAGGCGTGCGATCTCGGTCAGGCCACGGGTCATGAAGGCCGCCTTGGAGTTGTCTCCCAGCCCCAAGCCGTCCGCAATACCCGCGCCGAGCGCGATGATGTTCTTGAACGCACCGCCCAGCTCGCAGCCGATAATATCGGAAGACGTGTAAACGCGGAAATACCGGTCGTTCATAAACGCCTCCTGCGTCAGCTCGGCCGCCTCGCGGCTCTCGGATGCGGCGACGATCGCCGTCGGCACGCCGCGCGCGACCTCCTCCGCATGGGTCGGGCCGGTCAGCGCAACAACCGGGTTTTTGCCGCCCATTGCACGAGAAATGGTTTCCGAGAAGCGGCAGTAGCCGTTTTTCGAGTCCAGTCCCTTGCCGACATTGACGATCACCGTTCCTGCGGGTACGATCGATGCAAGCTGCTCCGCCGTCGAAGCGACCGCGAACGACGGCACCGCCATCACGACCAGATCCGCCTGCGCTGCCCCGGACATATCGGTCGTGATCCCGATCCCCTCGGGAATCTTCACACCCGGAAGCAGTTTTTCATTGGCGCGCTCGCGCAGGAGCAGGTCGCACTCCTCCTGCAGGTAGGTCCACGAGCACACCTTATGACCATTTTGGTGCAGCAGCATGGCCAGCGCAATGCCCCAGCCGCCGGTGCCCAGCATAAAAATCTTCATTTTGTGTTCTCCTCTCCGTCAGGCGCGGATTGCTCGATCGTTTTTTTGCTCTTGAAGGAAAATCTATTCTCCTGCCCGCGCAGCATACGCATGATGTTGGAACGGTGCATGAAGACCACCGCCGCCGCCATGCCGAACGCCATAGCGGTCAAAACCGGATCACGGTAGAAAATCGTAATCGTAATGGGGAAGCTGATCGCGCCCAGAATGGAGCCCAGTGAGATCCAGCGGGTAATTGCCACAGCGGCAAAAAACAGTACGAACGCAATCAGGAAAATGCGCCAGTCAAACAGCGCCAGCATGACCGCGCCAACCAGCACGCCCTTTCCGCCGCGGAAACCGAAATACACGGGGAACATGTGCCCAAGTATCACGAAAATACCTGCGACCAGCTTGCCGACAGGTCCGGCGAGAATCATACCGATCGAAACCGCAGCCGCACCCTTGGCAATATCCCCAAGCAGCACAAACAATGTTTTTCCCGCTCCCATGGTGCGGTAGGCGTTGGTCAGTCCGGCATTGCCGCTGCCATAGTCGCGGATATCCTTGCCCAGCGTCACCTTGCTGACGATGATGGCAAAGCTCAGCGAGCCCAGCAGGTATGCGCACACTGCAATGATCACAAACCGCGTAAGTGTCATAGTGTTGTCCCCCTATGATGTTTTTATCCGCTTCCTGCGGGGTTATTTTTTGTCGCCACGCTCGCGGATCACCATGCGCACCGGCGTTCCGGTCAGCCCAAATACCTCACGGATCTGGTTTTCCAGATACCGCTGGTACGAGAAGTGGAACAGGCGCGCGTCGTTGCAGAAGCACACGAAAGTCGGCGGGCAGGTGGATGCCTGCGTCATATAGAAGATGCGCAGGCGGCGCCCCTTGTCGGTCGGCGGCTGCACGCGTGCGGTCGCTTCCGCGAGAATGGAGTTCAGGCGTCCGGTCGGGATGCGCATGTGGTTCTGCTCATACACTTCTTTGATCAGTGCAAACAGCTTGTCCACGCGCTGGCCGGTCTGCGCCGAGATAAACAGTACAGGCGCATACGGCATATACGCCAGGCCCTCGCGCACGCGCAGCGTGTATTCCTTCATGGTGGAGCCGTCCTTCTCGACGAGATCCCACTTGTTAACCACGATGATGCACGCCTTACCTGCGTTATGTGCCTCGCCGGCGACCTTGGTGTCCTGCTCAGTCACGCCCTCGGTCGCGTCGATCATGATGACGCACACATCCGCGCGCTCGACCGCAAGCAGCGAACGCATGACCGAGTATTTCTCGATCTTTTCGTCTACCTTGCTCTTTTTGCGGATGCCCGCGGTATCGATAAAGGTGAATTTTCCGTGCGCATTATCCAGATCGGCGTCCACGCTGTCGCGCGTCGTGCCTGCGACGTTTGAGACGATCACACGCTCCTCGCCCAGTACGCGGTTGAGCAGGCTGGACTTGCCCACGTTCGGCTTGCCGATCAGGGCGACACGGATGCGCTCCTCTTTTTCTTCATCCTCGTCCGCGGGCGGGAAATGTTCGTATGCTGCATCCAGCAGCTCGCCCATACCGTAGCCGTGCAGAGCAGAAATGCCGTACGGCTCACCCAGACCAAGGTTATAAAACTCGTAAAACTCCGGTTCGGGCGCACCCGGCTTGTCACATTTGTTGACCGCCAGCACGATCGGCTTGCCCGAGCGCAGCAACATCGCGGCAACGTCCTGATCCGCCGCGGTGATGCCCGTGCGCAGGTCGGTGATGAAGATGATCACGTCCGCGTGCGAGATCGCGGTCTCCGCCTGAAAGCGCATGAACTGCAGGATCTCATTGTCGTTGTTCGGCTCGATGCCGCCGGTATCAATGATGGTAAAGTCGCGGCCGCGCCAGTCGCTCTCCGCGTACAGGCGGTCGCGCGTTACACCGGGCGTGTCCTCCACAATGGACAGGCGTTTGCCCGCCAGTCGGTTGAACAGCTGGCTTTTGCCGACGTTCGGCCGTCCTACGATGGCCACAATCGGTTTTGGCATATTGTATTCCCTCCTTTTGTCGTTGGGGGTCAGTCTTCAAAAATCTTCGCCAGCAGGTCTGCACCGTCGATCTCGACCGGCACAAGCGGCACGCCGATGGCGTCCGACACCTGTTGCGGAGTATAGTCGTCCAGAAATACGTCGCCGCCGTCGCGCAGCATGTTAGCGGAAATGAGCACGCGCTCGCCCAGATCGCGGCCCTTGAGTTGTGCGACCAGGTCCTGCCCGGTGATCAGCCCTGCGACCGAAACCAGTTCGCCAAAGAAATCGTTGCGGATGGTGACAACTTTTCCCTTTAGATTATCGCATTTTGCAGCCGCCTCGTCAAGCAGGACTGCAAGCGACGGGCCCGCAGCCGCACCGGTCGCGATTGTAAACGGACGCGCGGTGCGGCCCGCGTAATCGGGCAGCGCCAGCTGGAATTCCTCCATAAACAGCGGCAGCATGCCGATGCCGTTTTCAAACTGGGTGAAGTCCTCGTAATACTCGGTCTCCGGCAGCGGGCGCTCCGCCTTGAGGTACAGCTCATCCCCGCACCAAACCAGACGGGTGCCGAACTCGCGCAGGCATTGCTCTGCGAACGGCTCAACGATATCGAGGATGGCCTCAGCCGCAGGCTTATCGGTCGGCTCGAGCGGATATAGGCCCTCGCGGTGACGCGTCATGCCAAAGGGCACAACCGAGATGGTGTTCACTGCCGGATACAGTTTTTTCAAGTCGTGCAGCGAGCGTTTGAGCTCGTCGCCGTCGTTGAGCCCCTTGCACACAACCAGCTGGCAGTTCATTGTGATGCCGCCTTCCGCAAAGCGGTCCATGATTTTCAATGCTTCGCCCGCGCGCCTGTTTTGCAGCATTTTAACACGCAGCTCCGGGTTGGTCGTCTGCACCGAGATATTGACCGGCGAGATATGCATGCGCAGGATGCGGTCCACGTCCGCCTCGGACAGATTGGTCATGGAAATATAGTTGCCCATCAGGAAGGACATACGCGCGTCGTCGTCCTTGACATACAGGGTTTTGCGCATCCCCTTCGGCAGCTGGTCGATAAAGCAGAACACGCATTTGTTCGAGCACTGCTTCATGCCGTCCATCAAATAGTGCTCAAAATTCAAGCCGAGCGGCTCCCCTTCGCGCTTGCGCACGCGCACCTCACGGACAGTCTCCCCGTCCTGCTCGAGGACTTTGAGCGTCAGGCGTGCGTCATAGCTGTAAAACTTGTAGTCCAGCACATCCCGGATTGCGGTGCCGTCGATCTGCAGCAGGGTCTCCCCCGCCGCAAGCCCCGCTCGGGCCGCCGGGCTGCCCTCGTCCACACTGATGATTTTCGACGCCATTGCGCGCCCTCCCTTCTGTGATTCGCAGACTCCCGCGTCTTTGCGCGGTTATTCAATAGAAAAAGCGGCTGACGCGAAGCAGAAGCCGTTTTTTCATCAAAACGCAGGGCGTGTACCTGCGTTTTGATACCAATCGCGCAAAAAGTTTCTCCGGAACTTTTCTGCGCCCCGGATGTGTCCGCGCTCTGCGCGGCACATCCTCTTCGTTTGGGCCGCTTGCGGTCCAAACGAAGCGAAGTCAAAAAAAATGGAGAAGCCGTTCGCCGCCTTCTCCATTTCCCTGTTCTTTTTTCGCCTTATACTTCCTTGGCGACAACCTGACGGCCGTTGTAGTAGCCGCAGTTTTTGCACATTCTGTGAGCCAGCTTCATCTCGCCGCACTGCGGGCACTTAACCATGCCGGGCAGGGAGAGCTTCCAGTGGGAGTTGCGGCGCTTGTCGCGACGGGCTTTGGATACCTTTCTCTTCGGTACTGCCATAGTGGATACACCTCCTACTCTTTCTTCATGTATTTTTATCTCTCATTTTTATTGTTCGCCCTCGTCCGATTTGAGCAGGGCGTGCAGCGCGGCAAATCGCGGATCGATCTGCTTTTTCTCACAGCCGCAGTCGGTCACATTGCGGTCGGCGCCGCAGTGCGGACAGAGGCCTTTGCAGTCCTCCTTGCACAGATAGGTCATCTGTACCTGCAGGATCAGTTCCGGCACCAATACGTCCGCAGGATCCACGCTGTCACCGGTCAGCACGAAAAGATCGTCCTCTTCCTCCGCCTCAGGGTCGTCCGTCAGGACGGTATCCGCTTCGGCTGTCAGCAGGATATCAAGCGGCTTGAGACAGCGTGCACAGGCTGTGGAATAGATCGCCTTGATCGTTCCCCGGAGCCGCAATATGCCGCTTTCATTCGAAATCTCGCCGCTGATCTGGACAGGGCTTTGAAACGGCTTTGCACCATAAAGCGTTTCCTCCCGCAGATCAATCGTTTCACTGAACGGGACAGAGGCATGATGGGAAGCCGTTAATTGTTTCAAATCAATTTTCATGTCAACCTCACATGGTACTAAGATAGTATACTACAAGTAATCAGCCTTTGTCAACCAAAAAATGCAGCGAAATCCGCATTTTCCGGGGCAGGCAGCAGCGTGCTCTCCCTTCCCTTTTGCGGCAAAATACGGTATACTGGATGCACGTCAAAATCAAATCTGAGAAGAGGAACCTCTGCCTTGAGAGAATATTATATCACAAAAAACGACAGCGGACAACGGCTGAACAAATTTCTGGAAAAGGCCGTGCCGCTTCTGCCCGGCGGTATGATGCACAAATACCTGCGACTCAAGCGAATCAAGGTCAACGGTAAACGCACTGAGTCCGCCTATCGGCTGTGCGAAGGCGACAAAGTGCAGCTCTACCTTAACGACGAGTATTTCGATGCGCCGCGCGAGGAAGAGGCCTTCCGCCGCATCCAAACGCCGCAGCTGCGCATTGTATATGAGGACGAGAATATCCTGCTTGCGGACAAAGCACCCGGCATGGTCGTCCACACGGACGAGCACGGCGATGCAAATACCCTGATCGCTCATATCCAGGCCTATCTGTACCAGTCCGGCGCATGGGACCCGGACGACGCGGCTTCGTTTGCGCCTGCGCTGTGCAACCGTATCGACCGCAACACCGGCGGCATCGTCATCGCCGCCAAAACCGCAGAGGCGCTGCGTATCCTCAACGACAAAATCAAGGACCGTGAGCTGGAAAAGCGTTACCTGTGCATTGTCCACGGCCGCCCCAAGCCGGCCGAGGGGCTGATCGAAAACTACCTGCGCCGCGACGAAAAGCGCAAGCAGGTCACGCTGCACAAAACCCGCGTCCCCGGCGCAAAGACTGCGCGCACACGTTACCACACGCTCGCCACACAGGGAAAGCTGTCTCTTGTGGAATGCGAGCTGCTGACCGGGCGCACCCACCAGATCCGCGCGCATATGGCTTCTATAGGCTGTCCCCTGCTGGGCGACGGCAAATACGGCACCAATGAATTGAACCGTCCCTATGGCGAGACCGGACAGGCGCTGTATGCCTACCGCCTCACCTTCCGCTTTGCGCAGGATGCGGGCGCGCTGGGTTATCTGAACGGAAAAACCTTCACCGTACGCGACATCCCGTTTGTCAAAAAATATTTCCCCGCTTTCGGGCTGTGATGCAGCAAGGGCGCAGAAACCGCTCCGGTTCCTGCGCCCTTTTTGTTACAGGATCTGCATGAGCAGCAGGCCGCAGCCGAGTACACCAAGTCCCGCCAGCGCAAAAATCGTACCGATCACACAGTTTATGATCTGGCCGGTTCTTTCAAGATAGGATTGGCTCGGCTTGCTGATATTATATCGCACATCGCATTCTTTTCCCAAACGAAAAATGCCGTTGCCCGTCCAGCCCGTGCTTTTGGCATATCGGATCCCATCGACAACATAGGTATAGGATGCGCGCGTCGGCTGGTTTCCGGTCCCGATCCCCCGCTGGATCTGTGTCATGATCCCTTTGGTCCTGCCTTTGCACCGGATGAATTTGATATACCGCGGAACACAGAATAAAAGCCCTACTGCCAGAAATGAAAACCCAACAATCCAGACCGCAACCATACCATCCCCTCCCTTAACGCCTGTTCCGGCAAGGCATCTGTATCAAGCATAGCATCGCATTGTCTTCCGGTCAAGCGGCATCCTGTGCACGTAAAAGAGGCGGCATGGCTCATGCCATGCCGCCTCTTTGAAAACACGGATGCATCCGCATCTCATTTAATATTCGTGTATACCTGGCCGGGTTCCAGCGAAACGCCCTTGACCGCCGCCAGCTCGGAGACAGTTACAAACGCGTATGTCTTATCCGTCCTGCTCTGCAACTCATCGATCGCCGCAAGAACCCCTTCGATTGTGCCGGAATACAAATCGTGCATCAGTACAATCGAGCCGTCCTCTACCTGATCCAGAATATTCTGCTTCACACTCTGCGGATCGGTTTTCGTCTTCCAGTCCAAGGTGTCCACATCCCAGTTGATGATCGGAAGCCCCAGCTCCTTCATCACCGACTGGACCTTGTCATCATACGAACCGCCAACCGGACGCATTACGGTCGGCCGCGCGCCGCAGTACTGCTCAATCAGCTGGCTGTTGGACTCGATCTCCTCGCGGATCCTGTCCTCACTCAGGGCAGGCAGCATTTCCATCGGATGGTTCATCGTATGGTTGCCCAGCTCGTGTCCTTCTGCCAGATAGCGGGCGCAGTGCGAGTGGAAATCCTTCAGACGGTAGCCGCACATAAAGAACGTAGCATGCACACCTCGTTCTTTCAGGCCATCAAGAAGCGTCGCTGTCATTCCGTCCGGATATCCGTCCTTGGCGCCGGTCGGACCGTCATCAAAGGTCAGCGCCACATAAACGTCTGCATCCGGAATATTTTCACCGATCGCCTGCGTTAAACCACCCGTCAGGGTATTCAGATGCGCTTTCTGGCTGTCAAAACCATTCAGGTCCATGTCGGTAAAAGCATAGCTGCCTTCTCCCAGGTCGGTATAGTGCTTACCCGTCAACGCCGCAAACAGCTGCGCTGACACGTAGAACCTGCCTTTTTCATCATCCTGGTAAACTTTGATTTCATCGCCTTTGACGCGGTCGCCGTTGACATTCGTTTTGCCATTCGTCCGTACGGTAGAGGTCATACCATTATACTCAACCGTCCATTCTTCCTTACCGTCAAAGGATGCGCTTCCGCCAAGCGCTGCCATAGCTGCTTTCAGTGGGATATACCGCGTGCCGTCAACCTCGATTGCAGCGCTGCCGCGCTTGCCCGTCTCCTCAGCCATTTCTTTCGCCTGGCCGCCCGCAAGAATGAGTTTGTCCGAATCGGTACGCATGAGTATGCTGCCTGTTACAACCTGCGATTCGGATGGCCCGAGCACTTTCAGGGCTTCCTCCGTTATCTTGCTCATTTTTTTATCGTCCAACGCTTTCTTTGACTGGGATACAATAATCAGGTCGCCCTGCTCTGCACCCACTTCTCCAACCTGCCAGGAGAATGCCTGGCATACATCCCGTACCGGGACGTAGGTAACACCCTCTTTTGTTTCCGGTGCCGCAGACAGCGTTTGATCCTGCCCATTATAAGTCAGAACCGTGCTGCCCACCTTTAGGTTCGCAGTATCATCTTTATAAGTGACTGAGGCAGTTGTTCCTGCGCTGTCCCAGGTCAATTCCAGCCCCAGATTGGTACACAACGAGTCGATTGGGACGAAGGCAGTGCTGCCTCCATTGCGGTAGGGCGCAGCACCAAGATCGACCGCTTTTCCGTCCTGACAGGCACGGCTGTTATCGATCTGATATACCAGCTGATTTTGATCCCCACCGAAAATCGCACTGGAAATACCCTTTACAATGTGAAACGCGACCGGCACCGCAACAATGATCACCAGAATCAACGCAATCAGCACCCCATAATGGCTGTTGCGGCGGCGACGACGATGGCGCCGGTATGTGGACCGGTACGCCGACCGATATGGCATTTTCCGTTCATTCCTTCCTACTTTTATTGATAGAATATCTTTTATCTATTGATACATTATAGCATCTTTCTTCAGAAAATAAAGTTACAGTACTGTTAATTTTTGCTCCCGGCAGCGGAATATGCCTCGTCCAGCATCTGCACACCTACGCCCAGCAGATGCGGCCCAACATAAGAGCCCAACGTGCAGTCGATCTCTCCCTCCATAAAATTCAAAAAACCAGGCATATTCTGCTGTGCCAGCACGCGGATCTCGCGAAGCTCTTCCGGTGAATCCCCATGCGCAACTGCCAGATTGAACACCGCCCCACGCGGCACGAGAGAAGCTGTCATTTGCACCATCTTCTGCATAGCAGCCTTTCTCCCACGCACTTTGGCTGCGCTGACCAGTTCCCCGTCCTCCGCAAACGAAATGATCGGTTTGATCTGCAGGAGTGTGCCGGCGACTGCGGATATCTTCCCAATCCTTCCGCCCTTCTGCAGATATTCTAAGGTATTGACACAAAAAAACACATGCGTATTTCGTATGAGCGGCGGAATCGCGCGCAGAAGGTCATTCCAGCTCCACCCCTGTTCGATCCAGCGTGCTGCCTGAAGCACCGTCATACCAATCCCGAGCGAGCCGCTTTGTGTATCAAATACAGCGACTTCCATCCCATCCGTCTGCGCTCCGACCACACGCACCAGATTGCAGGTGCCGCTCAGCCCGCCGGACAGATGGATCGCGAGCACACGACTGTATCCTTTCTTCCTGATTTGCCCAAGCACCTGTTCCACCGACTCCCCGCTGGGCAGCGTCGTCTTAGGCATTTCAGACGGCAAACGGCGGTATACTTCGCTGGGTATAATGTCCACGCCGTCAGCGTACTCTCCGTCTGAAAAAATCAGTTTCAGCGGCACTACATGGATATCATATTGTTTCAGCAGCGCGTCCGGGATATCCGCACATGAATCCGTGAGCAGCGCGATTTTCTGCTTATTCATACACTTTCCTTTCTCTTACAAATCCTCGCCTGCACTCCAGTTGACCAGATGCGGGGAAGGCTTGGGTTCATTTTGTCCGGGAGACGGCACCTTTACGCCGAAAAAATCGTACCACTGGCCGCATGCGTCGCACTGCCATGCCGTTGCCTCTGTCTCATCCATGATGTATATCTCATTTCCACATTCACAAGTCAGGATTGTCATTTTTCTCCTTCTTCCGCGAGCTACAAATGTATCAAGATAGACAAAGTATAGCATATTACCTGCCGGATGTCGATATATTCCGCCTTTGCATACGACAAAGCCGCCTGCTTACAGGCGGCTTTGTTGTCTTATGCGTCTATGCGCCTGCTGCATCAGCAGCAGAGACTCAGGAGGACGGAATATCCCCTTCGCGGAGCAGGCTGACATGGATATTGCTGTATACAAAGCCATTTCCTGTGCTGATAATCTGTAGCGTAGTCGGAACAGCCGAAACCGATACCGGGACATTAAACGACTGATTGACGACGTCGCTCGACGTGTGGAATGTCTGCTGTGTTGCAGCACCCGTAACGGCCACACCATTGAGCTGCGGTACGGTCGAGACATTGAGTGGGAAGTTTACATTACTTCCAGGTGCAAAACTGCCGTTAAATGAAAGCGTGTACACACCAGGCTGGTTGATGGTAATATCCGGACTGTTGTTATTATGGCTTACTGCTGTACCGTATACCAGAGCATTGCGGTCAAAAATCAGGGCCGTGCTTCCTGCACCTGTCTGCGGCGGCGTAGAATACGCAGACAGCAGTTGAACCGGCTGTTCTCCGCCGGTTGCTCCACGCGGGATCGTAAAGTTAAAGACAGCATCCTGCGGTGTACCGCTGTTGGTAACAGCTGCTTCCGTTCCCGGCTCCCCCGTTGTTACCGTTCCAACACTGACGGTTGCTGCGGAACCTGTCCCGCCAGTGGCACCTGTCACACCAGAGGGGCCGGTTGGGCCAGTCGGCCCAGTAACGCCGGTCACTCCGGTCGCACCGCTGGGGCCTGTCGGACCCGTCGGGCCGGTGATGCCGGTTGCTCCGGTTGCACCGCTGGGACCCGTGGGACCCGTTGGGCCGGTGATGCCGGTTGCTCCGGTTGCACCGCTGGAACCCGTTGGGCCGGTGGGACCGGTCGCACCGCTGGGGCCTGTCGAACCCGTCGGGCCACCTGCCGGGCCGGTTGCTCCAGTTGGACCTGTCGGTCCAGTTGCTCCAGTCGGACCAGCTGGCCCGGTCACACCGGTAGCGCCAGCAGGGCCGATAATACCAGTCGCACCAGTAGCACCCGTCACGCCGCGCGGGCCCATGGGGCCCCGCTCGCCGCGAAAGCCCCGCGGACCCATCGGACCTGTCGGGCCAGCAGGGCCAGTTGGGCCACGCTTACAGCAGCAGTCCTCTCCGCGGTCTCTATCCATCCAATCGTCAGACGGGCAATCCATATCATCCCGTCCGCCGAATCGAGAGCGATGATACATATCGTTCTTCCTTTCCGGAAAATTGCCTGGGCCAGTGCCCCGGCATTCCATTCTATGTGTCTGCCATCCTGTCTGTCACCATATTTTCCTGTTGCGCAAAGTAACGGCGGTTGTAGGCCACTTCCGGGGAATCCGGTTGATACACAGCCGCCCGTTCGTTCCAGATCGCAGCCTGTTCATGCTGCCCCATCCGGTCGCAACAGACACACAGACCCAGGCATGGCACAAACCCATAGCACGGCTGATAGACAAAACCGCCCCTTTCCGGGTGGCATGGCGCATGAAGCGCCGCCCGGTACCAGAACGATGCCTGCTCCAGCTGCCCATCCTCCACGGCAAGCGCGGCAAGTGCACAACAGCTTTCCCCCCGCGGGCAGTCCATGGAAAACGAGCGTACCAGCGCCTGTTTCGCCTCCTCCCGCCGGCCGAGTACGCACAGGCAGTCAGCCAGATTGCGGCATGCCTCGATCCGGTTTTCCACCCAGCCGTCCGGCATTGCCAGAAAGGTTTCAAAGGCCTGCGCTGCCAACTGATACTGTCCATCCGTCATCAATTCGCGCGCATAATAAAATCTGCCGCGCGTATCCAGCTTTTCCCCGCGCTCCTGCATCCGCTGGTAGATCCGCAGATTTCGTCCTCGCTCTCCTGCTTCCTCCTTGTGGTGGCTGACTGCCGCTTCCCCATAGACTACGCTGCCCGACGGTGTGATGCACTCGTGCACCGCCCCCTGCCAGCGGAAGCCAGCTTCGCGTCGCAGCAGCCGTTCCCGATAGTAGGTAAAAACAGCTTTCCCCTGTGCATCAAACGCCGTGTGGTATGGCAGCATGACCATGTCAGCCGTCCCATCCAGTTCGGATTTCAACTGCAGGAACTTCTCCCTGTCCTCCGGCTCGATCACATCGTCCGCATCCAGCCACAGGATATAGTCCATGGATGCCTGTGCAAATGAAAAATTGCGTGCTGCAGAAAAATCATCGCACCATTCAAAGTCCTGTACCTGTCCGTATGCGGCGGCAATCTCCTTGGTGCGATCCGAAGAACCGGTATCCACCACGATGATCTCATCTACTATTCCCTGTACGCTGTCCAGGCAGCGTCCCAGCACTGCCTGCTCATCCTTGACGATCATGCAAAGACTGATTGTTGCCATAAACAAACTCCCTCCCGTACAGTCTATGCCGGCCGTCCTCATGAGGAACGCACTGTGCAAAATGCTGGAAATAATTCAATATGGTTTTCCAAATTCTTCGTTCCTTCCCTGTTTTTTTGCATAGCGATGATTTATAATAAGGGTAGGAGTTCATGCTATCCGGAGGTGTCTGTTATGATTGAAGCGTATCGGGACGCATTGCTGAATGTTGACAGCTATGGCGCCATCTTCATGTATGCGACCCATAAGGACCTGACCACTGCGCCGCGCCATATTGTCCGTATGACCGAGCCGGTCGACCCACGCGTGCTGCTCGCGGCTGTGCGCACTGCGCTTGACCGCTATCCCCAGTTCGGGCTTGGTCTGGTGCGCGGCGAAACCCAGTACAGCTACCGCATCCTCACCAAGCCGCCCGTAGTGCTCGAAATGAACGATATTTCGCCCTACTATATCGGATCGGATGATACCAATGGTTATCTATTCCTCTGCGGTTATAAAGGGAATACCATCTACCTTGAGTATCAGCACTGTACATCGGACGGACGCGGCTTTGACGAATTTATCCGCACCATCCTGTACTACTATCTGCTTGGTATGGGCCATCCTGTCGACCCCGGCCGCATCCGCACCAATGAAACCGAGTTTACGCCGCAGGACTGCGAGGACGGCTACCTTCGCCTGCGCGGCATGCCGCAGTCGGACGCCGACCACCATCCCGACGTTCCGTCTTTCCACATGCCTGAGTACGACAGTACGAATGACGACAATGAACTGACAACCGAACTGACCATCTCCCTGCCGCAGCTGCTCGCCTATACCAAGGGCAACGGCGTAACGCCCATGACTTTCCTGATGACTGCGATTTCCATGGGCATGTACCGCACCTACTACGCCGGTACCGACCGCAAGGAGCCGATCATCGCCGAGGTCCCGATGGATCTTCGCGCCTATGTCAAAACCACCACCACGCGTTTTTTTGTCTCCCTGCTCGACCTGCCCTTCTTCTATGAGTATTTCAGCATGCCTTTCCTCGAAGCGTGCCAGGCCTGCAAAGCATATTTCGACACGCAGAAAAACCTGCCGCATGCGGTGTTCTGGGCGCTCAAAAACGCCAACCGCGTCGCCAAGTCGCACAAGCTGGACATGCCTATCGACGAGAAAGAGCAGATGATGCGCCAGCAGGCGCGCGACTATATCCGCCGGGACAGCTTTATCCTGACCAATATCGGTGAATTTAAGCTGCCGCCCAGCATGGAGGCGTATGTCAAGGACTATTCCGCGATCCTGCCCTGTGCCTTCCAGCCGTTTGGCATACTGGTCAGCTCGTACAGGGATACGCTCAAGGTCTCGATCTCGCAGCGCGACTTCAATTACCATCTGGTTGAAAACATCCGTGCCGTGCTGCGTGAAATCGGCTTTGAAACCACAGCACTCCCCTACACCTTCCATGTTACCCGCTACGACGGGCTGCATCTGGCAAAGGACTGAGCTCGCTCAGCCGCCAGTTATCCTCGTAAATGCAAAAAACAGACCTGCCGGACAACAGGTCTGTTTTTTTGCCCGCAAACGGGGCACGCTTCATTCTTTCCGTGAAATAAAGTAGATCACCGAGAAGCCGGCTGCCAGGCACAGGATACACGCGATCCACTGGCTGAACGGCGGCACGCCCGGAAACACCTCGAGCACGGAAGCAATCATGAATCCCAGAATGATCAGATAGGTCGCACGCGGACGGTTGGTCATCAGGCTGTCGAGCAGCTTGGTGGTCAGCACGATGCCCGCGCACAGGCCGATAAACAGCGGCAGCAGGAACAGGATATCCAGCCCGCTGATCGCCGCCATGGTCTTATCGTACAGGCCAAGCATAAGCAGCAGATAGGAAACGCTGATGCCCGGCAGCACGAGCGCCGCCGCGCAGACAACGCCGGCAACCAGAAGGAGCAGCGGCTCCCAAACACCGAGCTCTCCCCCCACCAGATCGGACGGAAGCAGCCCGAGCAGAGCCACTGCGGCCATACCGATCAGGATATAGACCGGCACATGCCATGAAAAACCTGCCAGCCGGGCCTTGTTATAGATCATCGGCACGCACCCTGCCACTGCTCCGATAAAGAAGAACTGGGTTGGGAACGGAAAGACTTCCAGCAGGTGCAGCAGCGGCCGCGCGATAATCAGCATGCCCAGGCCCGCACCGATGCAGAACCAGAGCAGAAACAAAAAGTGCCGTCTGACATCCTTGCGGAAGTTGCTGACCGCCATAATCAGCTTGTCATAAATACCCATCATCATCGCCATGGAACCGCCGCTCACACCGGGGATCAGCATGGTGCCGCCGATAACAGCTCCCTTTGCCGCGGTCACGATCAAATCCTTCATCAAGCCTGACGCTCCTTTACGCTTTCTGCCGGATTAACCCGGCGCCCTGATAATGCAAACATCCCGGAATTTGCAGAAAAAGAACGGTCTTATGAAGGCCGTTCTTTTTTCTTGCGCAAAATGGCATACGGATCGACCGGGAACGGAAACTCGAAATGCACATGCATCTGCGGCACGTTGAACAGAGCGAGCGCTTCCCCTTCGTCATTCACCATGCCGTGCGCCCGGAACACATAGGGCGGCTGCCCCGGCTGCAGCAGTTCGAGCTCCTCGCCGTCAAACATGCGGTTTTTCAGCGCGAAAACCGCATGGCCTTCTGCATCACATTCCACCGGCATGCCGGCGACCTCATATTCGCGGATATACTGGCTGTCCCCGTAATGCTGGCCGTTTTCCTGATTGCCGAAATAGAAACCGGTATAATACTCCCTGTGGCTGACCTTGTCCACCTCATCGCGGCAGAACTGCGGCAGTTTATACTGCGCCGGATCCGATCGGTAGGCGTCGATCGCCGCGCGGTATGCGCCGGTCACGCAGGCGGCGTAATACGCCGTCTTGTTGCGTCCCTCGATTTTGAACGAGTCGATCCCCGCGCGCACCAGCTCCGGGATATGTTCGATCATGCACATGTCCTTGGAGTTATACAAATAGGTGCCGCGCGCGTCCTCTTCCACCGGGAAAAACTCACCCGGCCGCTGCTCCTCCATCAGCGCATAGTTCCAGCGGCAGGGCTGCGCGCAGGCTCCGTGGTTGGCATCCCGCCCGGTCATGTACTGCGAGATCAGGCAGCGCCCCGAGTAGGAAATGCACATCGCGCCGTGGACAAACGCCTCGATCTCGAGCGTTTTGGGGGTCTTGGCGCGGATCTCCGCAATCTCGTCAAGCGACAACTCGCGCGCGAGCACCACACGCTCCGCGCCGAGGTCCGCCCAGAAGTTTGCCGCCTCATAGTTGAGGATGCTGGTCTGGGTCGAGATGTGCAGCGGCACCTTTGGGGCGTATTTCTGCGCCAGCCGGATCACGCCCACATCCGCCACGATCAGCGCGTCCGCACCCGCATCCTGCAGCAGCTCAAGGTAGGCAGGCAGCGCGGGCAGATCACAGCAGGACGGCATGATGTTGACCGTGATATAGCATTTGACGCCGCGCGCATGCGCATAAGCAATCCCCTCGCGCAGCGCGTTGTCGTCAAAGTTGGCGGCAGCGGCCCGCATGCCGAACCGCTGTCCCGCCAGATACACTGCGTCCGCCCCGTAAGCGATGGCGAAACGCATTTTTTCCAAATCGCCCGCAGGGGCGAGCAGTTCCGGATACTTATTCACCGCCGGCCTCCGCGTTCGCAGCTGCCTCCGCCTGCGCGGCTGCCTGTGCCGCATCCGAGGTCGCAATATTGGCCTGATGCTCCTCATAGCTGTTGGCAAACAGGTGGGTGCCATCCGGCATTGCAACGTAATAGTAATAATTATGCTCTTCCGGATGAGCTGCCGCATACAGGGATGCATAGCCCGGGTTGCAGATCGGTCCGGGCGGCAGGCCCTCATGGTTGTACAGGTTATACGGCGAATCCGAGTTGAGATCCTCCTCACTCAGCGTGCCTCCGGTGCGGCCAAGGCCGTACAGGACGGACGCGTCGACCTGCAGATAGGGGAACTCGCCGGAATTGTTCAGACGGTTGTAAATAACGCCCGCAATGGTCGCGCGCTCGCTGTCCACCTGCGCCTCGCGCTCAATCAGAGAGGCAATAGTCACAATATCGTGCATGGACCGGCCCAGCGCATCCGCGCCCGCCTGGATCTCTTCATCATACTTATCCCCGAAGTTGTTGAGCATGGTGTTGATCGTGTTCCGAACCGTTGCGTTGCCCTTATAGATCTCATAGGTATCCGGGAACAGGTAGCCCTCCAGCCAGCCCTCCTCGGCCGGCAGCTCGCTCTGCAGGAACTCATGCTTGAAAGCATAGGTGTTGAGTTCCTCGTCCAGCGCATCCTCCGTGCAGACATGCTCATCCAGCAGCAGCTGCTTGATTTGCGCGATGGAGTAGCCCTCCGGAATCGTGATCTGCATAGTCTCTGTGCTCGACATATTAACCAGGGTATCAATGATCTGGCCATAGTCCATATTGGGGTTCAGCGCATAACTGCCCGCCAGCACGCCCTGGTTATCACCCTTGACGCGGACATACAGCTTGAAGATCGTTCCGTAGTTGATCACGCCCTCGTTGTCCAGCTGGTCGGCCAGAGAAAGCAGATCGGTATTTTCCGACACGGTAATCTCCTTGACTGCATTATCCTTGACAAAGGCAAACACGTCGTTGGCAATAAAGACTGCCGCAAGCGAAAGCACGATCGAAATACCGAGCACCGCGATCACATAGACCACCGTACCGGCACAGCCGCTGTTTTTCACACGCCTGCTGCGCCGGCGGCGCTTATCCGGCTGCGGGATGCGCTGCGTCTCCTGGTTGACGTTGTTATCCATATTCTCCATGTTTCCACCTCATTGGTTCTGTTTTCTTGTTAACCGAGCCAGTCCAGTATCAGTTTTGCCGCAAACGCCAGCACGAATGCCGCAACGCCCGGATTGCGTATCAGAAGCCACAGGTCATACAGGCCCGCGCTTTTTTCAAAATGCGGTACGAGATCCTTTGCCAGCAGGTTCTCCAGCGAGCGCAGCGACAGATAAAGGAACAGCAGCAGCACCAAACCATTGATCGCCGCAAAATAGATCCAGATACCAAAAGCAGCATAGGTGTCCGTGATCCAGAGCACGAACATATAGTACAGGTTATTGACCGCATGCGCCAGCACCGCCGGCCACACACTTTTGAAAATATATGTCAGATATGCATAGGCGATACCAGCCAGCAGCGGGCCTGCAAAGTTCAGCAGGCTGCCGTGCAGCATGGCAAACGCCAGGCCGCTGAACAGCAGGCATGCCGAGGTGCCTACGCTCTGCTCATGCACGGTCAGCAGCGCCCCGCGCAGATACAACTCCTCCACCACGGCGGACAGCACGACGATGACCAGCAGACGGGCCGCAAAGCCCAGCCCGGTCTGCGGCGCGTCGAGCGCGGTTGCGGAAAGATCCGCGCCCGCCATGCCCGCCACCTGATAAATCAGCAGGTTGAGAAAGAGCGATAGCAGCGCCACCGTGATGCCGACCTTGACGGTCAGCCCCAGCGCCCCCTTCGGCAGCCTTCTGTATTTGAGACGCCGGCGCAGCGTTTTTTGTTCCCGCATGGAAAACACGGCCATGGCAAACGGCACCGCAAACGATACCAGCTCCGCCAGCGCGATCAGCGGTGCACCGCCGCCCAGATACGCGGTCAGCTTGCCGGATCCTGTCAGCAGGCAAAAGCACAGGAACAGCGAAAGGCCGGGCAGCAGTGCGATCTTGTTATTCTTCATCCGTACGCAGCACCCGCCTTTCGGTGATGATCCAGCCGCAGCGGCGGTCGTGCGGCTCGCGCGGCAGGCGTTCCTCCAGCCGCGCTTCAGCGCACAGCGCCACAGCGGCCGCCGTCGCCTGCGCGAGGAAACGGTCGTAGTACCCGCCGCCGTAGCCCAGACGGAACCCGTCCCGGTCGCACGCGAGCGCGGGCACGATAATCAGGTCGATCACCGACGGGTCGATCTCCTGCGCAGCTTCATCCGGCTCTAAAATACCATGTGTACCCGGGTGCAGTTCCGCCAGCGAATCGATCCGCCGCGCGGACATCCGCCCCTGCGCGCCGCACAGCGGCACGCAGACGGTCTTGCCGTCCGCCAGTGCCCGCCGGATCAGCGCGTGTGTATCGATCTCCTGCGGCGTTGCAACATAGGTAAACATGCAGGACGCACGCCGGTAGATTTCGCTTTGCAGCACGCGTTCCGTAATCTTCCGGTCGGCTGCGCGCTTTTCCGCCGCATCCTGTGCGGCGCGCTGCGCGAGCGTCCGGCGGCGCAGATTCTGCTTATTTTCTGACATTGTGCACGACTTCCGCCGCGATCCGGCGCGCCTTCTCCTCGCCGCACAGCGCGGATACCAGCGCGCAGCCGAAATCGAGCGCGCCGCCCACGCCGCAGGCAGTGATGATGCAGCCGTCCACCACGCAGGTGCGCTCGAGCGGGATCGCGCCGGCCATGCCGTCCTCCATGCCGGGATAGCAGGTCGCCTTGCGGCCCTTGAGCAGGCCCATGCCGCCCAGGATGACCGACGGCGCGGCGCAGATCGCCGCCACATACTTGCCCTCGTCATAGCACTTGCGGACCGCATCGGTCACGCGCTTGTCCGCATACAGGTTATTCGTACCCGGCATGCCGCCCGGCAGTACGATCATTTCCGCCTGATCCCAGTCCGCCTGATCCATAGTCAGGTCGGTCTGGATGCCGATGCCGTGCGTACCCGGCACCATTTCGCCGGTCACGCCGACCAGCTTAGCGTCCACGCCCGCGCGGCGCAGCAGATCGACCGGTGTCAGCGCCTCTACCTCTTCAAAGCCCTCTGCCAGCAGTACGTATACCATTTTTCAACACACCTTTCAGTTAAACATCAGATTCATATATCCAAAGGGCGCATGCGGCCCTTCTTCATGCCATTTGATACAGCCGAGCGCGTGCTCCCGGCCGCATGTTGTGACGGCAAGCGTTTCCCTTCCGAGCGCGTGCAGCAGGCCCTGCCCCTGCGCTTCGGTCAGGCCGAGCGCCTCCTGTGCGCTGTCCGCCCAGCAGAATGCGCAGGCGGTCAGTGTTTCGTCGGTAAACCAGCCATATGCGCCGCGGCCGAGCGCATCAAACATGGCAAGCTGGCCGCGCCAGTAGGCGGCATCACGCGCTATGTGGCAGGAAATCGTCTGCGCCTCATACAACGCCATCAGCTGCGGCACATCCGCCGCTGTCAGGCGGCGCGGCACTTCGCCGCTCCCCTGCCGCACAAGCTCCCGCCTTGCCACATGGAAGAACGGCTGATAGCCGAACGGCCGGTAAAAGTCAAACAGCCATTTCTCCGCGGGGATCAGCGCAGAAGCCGCGCGCCCCGCCTCGCGGTCGAGCGCAAAGGAGTGCTCGAGCAGGCGCGCCATGTGTCCCTGCCGGCGATATGCCGGATCGGTGCACGCGCCGTAGATATAGGTGATCTCCGCTTTCCTGCCGTCCGTCTCCAGCCGGTACGGCAGCATCTGCACCATCGCGCACAGCGCATCCCCTTCGCAGGAAAGCAGCGTGACTGACGGGTCAAAATGATGCGCAAAAAAGTAGTCGTTAAAGCCGCCCTCGTCCGGGAAGCACACTTCCCACAGGCGGCGGACAGCCGCCGTATCCTGCGGCCCGGCAAAGCGGATCATACGCCCTGCCCCTTTGGCACCGCGGCGTATTTCACGCCGCGCATGACCGGATAATAGGACTTTTTCGCCTTGCGCAACCCCTCCAGGCCGAGGTCTTCCTCGCGGTTGACGTATTCCACATCATCGCAGTTGTGCAGCACGAACTGCTGGTTGATCATCTGATACGCGCCGGGGATGGTGTGGTCCGCCTTCTCGATCTGCACCACATACATGTCCGGTGCAGCCTTGCAGCCAAAGGTAAAGGCGATGACCTCCCCGTCCAGCCGGAGCAGGCCGCCGCGCAGGTTCAGCTGCTCAAAATAGTGCAGCGCCTGCACGATCGCGCAGGTCTCATCCTGAAAATCGCGTTTCTGCGCGCAGCCGTTCTGGTTGCACCAGCGGATGTGGTAGCCGAATGCATCCTTGGTGTTGTCCTTTGTCATATCCTCATAGCTCCAGCGTCCCTCATAGGCCGTCTTGAAGCGGTTGACCAGATTGCGCTTGCTCTGCAGCTTTTTGCCGGACAGCGTGCGCAGCTTTTCTGCCAGATAGATATAGTCGTCGCCGTCCTCGCCGTTGTGGACAAATTCGAATTTGCCCGGACGCGCAGCCTCGATCCGTTCGATCATCGGCTCGGCCACCGACACGATGCGCAGCGGGATGCCGCGCCCGGCTGCGTCCGCCTCGAGCGCGTCCAGCGCGCCGCCCAGATCGCCCTCGCCGATCGGGGCGAGGTAACAGTCATGCCCGCCGCCCAGCGGCGTCATCCGTACGAGCGCAAAGCCGTCCTGAAAGCAGATCTGCGTGCCATAATGGCTGCGCCACATATACATGTCGACAAAGCAGTGTTCACACAGATGATAGTTGTAATGCGAACTGCAGGCTTCAAACGCCTGCCTGTCCTCCATAGAGATTTCGCGAAATGGTAGCATAAAATATCCTTTTCCTCATTCCTGCGCTGCCTTGCGCAGCGCCTGATAGTGCGCGCGCACCTCGGCCGCCCTGCCGCAGGACATCTTGCCCTCGGTGCATGCGCCGTCCACACACGCCGGCCCGCTGTGTCCGAACAGCGTCGGCGCGACGGCATAGACCAGTTTGTACATTTCTTCCGCCAGCGCGCGGATCTCCCACTGCGCGCGGCTGCAGCACCGCAGGCGGAAGAAGTTGCGCAGGCTGCGTGCGTTCGCCGTCATAACGATGCGCGTCGTGCAGGCATTGGGCAGCACATACCGGGCGTCCTCGATCGCATGCTTTTCCGCCTGGCTGCGCGCCTTTTTCTCCGGTACGCCCTGCGCGAGCAGTTCCTTGACATAGCCTTCCATCAGAGCGGCGGTCAGCGCCTCATAAGTGCGCTGGTCGTCCTCCATTGCCCGGATAAATTGTTCCCGCGCGGCCGGGATTTTATCGATCTCGGGCGGCACGACATATTCAAACCCATGCTCGCGCACATACCGCTGGGACTGCACGGAAAACGACGCCATGCGGTGGCGCGTGATCTGCGCGAGCAGCGAGCGCGACACGCCCTCGATCGCAAAGGTAAACGAGACGTGCTCGACCGGGCTTTCGTGGCCGATCTCAGCGAGCATATTGACAAAGCTCGCTGTCTTTTCCTCAGTCAACCCTTCGAGGACGCTGTCCACATCGGTCGAAGAATAGCAGTTTTTTGCGGCCGCCGCCACCAGCTTTTCCGGGTCGGGCGTATGGGCAAGCAACTTAACTTTCATCGGTTATTTCCCCTTTCCGCCAAACAGGCGTTCCCGTATGACGATCAGCAGGAACTTGGGCAGCTTCATCATGCGCCCGATACGGCTGGGCTGCTTGAGCAGACGGTAGAACCACTCCAATCCCAGCTTGATGAAGATGTCCGGCGCACGCTTGGCCACGCCTGCGAAGATATCTAGCGAACCGCCCAGTCCGCACAGCAGGGTCGCATGCAGCTCGTCCATATTTTCCGCCATAAATTTTTCCTGCTTGGGCGCGCCCAGGCAGACAAATACCACATCCGCGCCGCCGCAGCTGTTGACTGCGTCGACCGCCTCCTGCGGGTCTGTGAAATAACCGTCGTGCGTACCGGCGATCACCAGCCCCGGATACTTTTCGCACAGGTTTTTGCCCGCCTGCTCGGCAACCCCGGGCTTTGCACCCAGCAGGTAAAGACGCATCTGTTCCTTTGCCATCGCGGCGACCAGATGCTCGGCGAACTCAACCCCAGCGACCTTGCCGTACAGCTCCTCGCCCAGGATCTTCGCCGCATAGATGATACCGACGCCGTCCGGCAGCACGAGCGCTGCGTGGTTGACGATCCCCATATAGGCGCTGTCCCGGCGGCACAGGTCGACGATTTCCGGATTGGGCGTTACCACATAGCCCTTCTGCCGCGCACGCAGGCGGCTCATCGCGAAGCTGACTGCCTGCTCCATCGTCACGGCATGGAAATGCACACCCAGAATAGAAGCGGTTTTCATGCTTGTATCTCCTATGGTTCCCACATTATCACCAAACGGTAAGAATTCAAAATCTATTTTATTATAGCGCAGATGCCTGTAAATCTCAAGCCTGCGCGGTATAAAACTGGTTGATTCGGAAAAATGATGTAAAAAGCCAGGCGTATCGCCTGACTTTTGGTGTTTTTCATTCCTTTTTGTCATCATCCTTTTTACCGGAACCGACGCCGTGTCCCCGGTGCGAGAGCACCTCGTTGAGATAAACGGCAAGGCCGGTGCACAGGATACCCTGCACCAGCCCTTCAAACAGGGCGGCGGCCCAGTTTGCATAATCGCCATACCGCGAAACCGCCGAAAGGCACGCCAGCGCAATGCCGCAGGCGGTCAGCGCAAGCGGGATAAACTGGTTTGGGAACTTTTTGACCGCCTTGAGCACGCGCCCGAGGCAGTAGAGGACAGCGGCAAGGATCGCATAGTCCGCCTGGATATATTGCGTGATTTGCTCCATGGGCATTCACCTCCGCTTCATTTTATGCAAAGGCACAGCCACAGGACAAAAAGAGCCGCAGGCCGATTCCGGCCTTCGGCTCAATGCACATTAAATCACTTTTTACAGCTGAGCGCGGATCAACTCGCCCATCTCGCTGGTGGAGAGCACCTTCTCGCCCTTTGCCGCGATATCCGCGGTGCGGTGGCCTGCGTCGAGCACAGCCTCGACCGCGTTCTCGATCGCGTCTGCCTCTTCCTTCAGGCCGAAGGAATAGCGCAGCATCATCGCGCAGGACAGGATGGTCGCGATCGGGTTGGCGATCCCCTTGCCTGCGATGTCGGGCGCGGAACCGTGGATCGGCTCGTACATCCCTTTGCCGGTCTCGTTCATCGAGGCGGACGGCAGCATGCCGATCGAGCCGGTGATCATGGACGCCTCGTCCGACAGGATATCGCCGAACAGGTTGCCGGTCACGATCACGTCAAACTGGCCCGGGTTGCGCACCAGCTGCATCGCGCAGTTGTCGACATACATATCCGAATACTCGACCTCGGGGTATTCGTCCTTGATGCGGTGCATGGTCTCGCGCCAGACGCGGCTGGTTTCGAGCACGTTCGCCTTGTCGACTGAGCAGACCTTCTTGTTCCGCTTCATCGCCATCTCGAACGCGCGGCGGCCGATGCGCTCGACCTCGTAGACCGAGTAGTTCATATCGTCCGCGCCGACCTCGCCCCAGCCCTTGTCGCTCTCGCGGCGGTAGTGCTTGCCGAAGTATACATCGCCGGTCAGCTCGCGGCAGACCAGAATGTCAAAGCCGTTCCCGATGATCTCGGGCTTGATCGGGCAGGCGTCGGACAGCGCCTTGTGCATCTGCGCCGGGCGCAGGTTGACGAACAGGCCGAGCGCCGCGCGCAGGCCGAGCAGCGCCTTTTCCGGGCGTTTTTCGCTCGGCACCTCGTCCCACTTTGGGCCGCC
>DXFS01000082.1 GCA_019114345.1 Candidatus Agathobaculum pullistercoris
TAAGATGGCGGCAGTACAGCGCGCACTGCTGGTCATGTTCGCGGTGTTTGCCGTGTTGACCGTGTTTCAGCAGGTGCGGTACGGCATGATCTGCGGCCGTGCTGAGGGCGAGGATAAGCAGGCGGATCCCAAGGCGGCGGCATGCCGCCGGCTCGGCGTGTTTTATGCGATCGCGGCGGGGATTTGCCTTGTGGTCAATATCGTGCTCGGCGCGATTGGAAAAATGGCATAATGCATGGAAAAAGAGACGCATCCGGCCGGATGCGTCTCTTTTGTGTTTGCCTAAACGAGCAGTTGCCTGATGATTTCGCGTACGCCTTCCCACTCGCTCTGATGCAGGCAGCACAGGCCCGCATGCGGGACGGGAAGCGCGCTGCCGTCCATGCGGCGGCCGGTAAGGTCGTGCACGGCTTCGTGTGCGGCAGCGAAATCAGCAAGCGGGACAAATGCCATATCGGCGACCTCGCTGCCAGGATGGAACGGCGGCACGCCGTCTATTCGGGTGAGGAAAGCAAAGGCGAGTTCGTCGTCGAAACCATTTCCCTCGCCGCGCGTATACTGCTGGCGGTAGCTGCCGCCGGGAAGAAGGGAGCCCGCGTCCAGCACGAGACCAATCTCCTCGCGCGCTTCGCGCAGCATGGCGGCCCCGGGTGTTTCTCCGGGATCGATATGCCCGGTTGAGGACAAGTCGAAGCCGCCGGGATAGAGCGGACGGTCGAACTGCCGCTGCTGCAGCCACAGTCCGGCCGCACCGTCCAGTACGCCCACCGTCCACAGGTGGCAGACGTGATGGAACAGCCCCTGCGCATGTACAACAGTGCGCGGCCGCTCACCACAGGGACGTCCGTCTGCATCATAAACCGTGAGCAGTTCGTCTCCGCTTTGCGTATCAATCAGCTGCCGCTTTTGCGTGCGCGTCAGCCTTTTGATCGCTGCTTCGCGCTGCATGGCCTCTCGCTGGGTGGCAAACAGTTCGCTGTACACCAGAGTAACCGGGCCGCGCCCGCGGGTATATTTTGCCCCCCTGCCGCTGTTGTGCGCAGCAAGGCGGGCGGTCAGGTTGTTGGTCCAGCCGCAGTAGAGCGTGCCGTCCGCGCAGCGGACAATATAGGTGTAGCCGCTCATTGATGCGACTGGATATCGCGCAGGGCGGTCACGGTACAGCCTCTGCTTTCAATCAGTGCTCGTACCTTGGCGCGGCTTTTGTTGGTGCCGCTGGCGGAGACCAGCAGGACCTCGACTTTGGCTCCTGCGGGCAGCGCCTGCACTGCGCTGTTAAACGGCGGAGCAGGATGACCGGCCCAGACGGGGGCCATCAGCACGAAGTGGTTGTAGCCGGACAGGTTGGGGGTGTCGGCCAGAGGAACAGCCTTCTGCCGGATCGCAGCAGGACAGCCGAGGATAAACGAGGTAAAAGGATTATAAGGCTTGGCTGGACGGATCTCGATCAGGTCGGCTGCGCGGGCGGTTGCCTCTGCGCGGGCGAATGAGCGGGTTGATCCGCCCAGTGAATAGTATACGACGGCGGTTTTCATTGCATATTGCCTCCTCGTGGGATTTGCTTTTATTATACCACAGCGGGTGCGCCCAAAACAAAAGAAAAGCGCGCCGGACAATAGAAACCGGAAAATACCATATTAAACGGAAAACCACCCGCGCAGCGCGAAGCAAAGCGAGTGGTTTCTGGCCTGTGTTATAAAGTATTTGGGGAAGGTTATCCTTCTGGGTTCTCGGCAGCTTGTTCCGCCAGTTCGGCTTCCTGAGCGGCAAGGCGCTTTTTATGCATCCGGTTTCCGATCAGGTATCCGATGACGGCAAAGATAATGACCCAAACGGTGGCGCTGGGGGACTTTGCGGCGAGATCGCCGATTGCAGTCCCTTTTGTGGAATCAGCGAGCAGGCCGACCAGGCCGCACGCGATATAGCCAACAGCGACACCGGAGGCGGCAAGGTGGAAGCAGACGCGCGGCATGCCCAAAATGCGCACATCTGCGGGGTCGATGTCTTCCTCTTCTTCCTCCTCGTCAGAGATGTCTTCCTCGTATTCCGACTCATCGTCAGAGATGTCTGCATCTTCTTCGGCGGGAATTTCGCTGTTTCCTTCGTCAGCGGCGAGGCCGTCTGCAAGAGTATCGCTGTCTGCGGACGGGCGGCTATCAGGTTCGGCGGGCATGGCCTGCGCGGATGCGAGCTCTTTTTCCGCGGCCGATGCTGCCTGTTCCTCATCCAGCGGCTGCTGTTTTTCGCTCATAAATGGGCACATCCTCTCATTTGGGGTTTGGCTAAAGGGCGCTGGGTGACGACGGGATAACAACCCCCGCAATCACATACGCGATGATGGCAGGGAACACGCCGAAGAGACAGCAGAAAACCCAGGCCAGACGGATCAGCGTAGGGTCGATCTCAAAGTATTCGGCAATGCCTGCGCATACACCGCACAGCATGCGGTCGGACTCGCTGCGGTACAGTTTCTTGCCATTCATAGTAAAAACTCCTTTTTATCTATCATACGTTGTTTTGGGAGGTTCGTCAAGGGGTTAATAGAGGGTGGACAGACCGATCCGGCCGCTGCCCGCAACCTTTACGTCCAGTTCGTAAAGAGGGTTTTGGATGTCCCTGCGGTTGTCGTAGCGGGTTTCTCTGACGCCCGGCCCAATCAGCTCGGTGTCGTTGAGCAGGAAGGGGCCATAGTTAGTCTTTCCGTCAATATGGTATTCGCCTGCACCGTGGTCGATGAACGCAAACAGGAACCCGTCGCTCACGGAAAGGTCGAGCGAACCGGCGGACAGCATTTCGGCGTCGACCGTGCCGGCCTCCGCATCGATTTCGATTTCTGCAGCGGATAATGTCGACTGGATATCAAGCGCAACGCCGTCCGGTATGTGAACCGCAATGCTGCGGTAGGACTGCTGATCTGCCGGCAGGGTGAGTGTGACGCCGCCCTCGTTTGCAACGACCTCCAGTTCCCAGGTGCGGCCGTTGAGTGCGCTGGCAGTGACAAAAAAGTCGCCGTCCAGGGTGTAATTGTCTCCGCTTGTAATGGTGGCCGTGTTGCCAGCGCCGCTTCTGAACGTCAGGTCAAGGTTTTGGATCCGGTCAATATTCGCCATGGGGATTGTATAGGGCGTGTCGATCGCATCCTGCCGCTGTTCCAGCCAGCTGTCCACCCAAGCGGTGTCGATATCGTCCAGCGTGTCGTCCGCGATATCGTCGATCCAGCCGTCGCCATCCCACCAGGTGTGGAAGTGCAGCCGGTCGAAAACCCGGACGGCATCGCGGACGGTTTCGCTGACCGGGTGCAGTTCGCCGTCGTAATACGAGCCGTACAGCTGGCCGCCTGCGGCCCAGCCGCCGGCCATCATGCCGCAGCCGATGGCGAGTACGGCGCAGCAGGCGATAATCAGTTTTTTCATTGCATCCCACCTCCGTTACTCCGGGTGCGGCCGCGCAGCTTTTCAATAAACCAGCGGATCACTGCGACCAAGCCGCGGACGAGCGGCGGCACCAAAAGGGTGCACAGCTTGATCATCAGCAGGGTTGCCAACACGCCGAGCGCAAACAGCGCAAGGCCGCAGCCGAGCGTGACAACCGCGCTCGCGGGCGTGCCCCACAGTGCAAAGGAGAAGCCGCACAGGGCGATTCCGGCAATCAGCAGACCGAGCGGGATCACCACGACAAAAGCGAACACCGCTGCGGCAGCCGCGACAAGGATGCCGAACACCGTGCCGGCCGCGCCGATCGCCAGCCCGCCGAGCAGCGGGACGCCGACCGGGATCGCAAGCAGTACCAGCACGACCAGAAGCCACGAGGGAACACCGCGCCGGCCGCGCTTGTTTTTTTCAGCTGTGCCGCCCGCGTTCTGGCGCGGGACAGCGGTCAGCTCCCGGTAGTCCGCGAGGATCTGCTCCGCAACTTTTTCGGGCGCGCCGAGGTCGGAAATGACCTCTTGTTCGTTCTCCGGGCCTGCGTCGTCAAAATATTCCTCGTAATAGCGCAGGGCGCTGGCCCGCTCCTCCTCGGGCAGGACGGAGAGGGCGCGCCGCAGCGCCGCCATATATTCGTTTCTGTTCATTGGTATTACCCTCCAAAAAAGATCGAGTCGATCCCGCTCTTGTAATTTTGCCAGTCGATCCGGTGCTGGCGGAGCTGTGCGCGTCCGTGCTCGGTGATTTTGTAATAGCGGCGGTTGCGCCCGGCGAAGGCCTCGTCGTAGGTCGTCAGGCAGCCGTCTTTCTGCAGGCGGCGCAGCACCGGATACAGTGTGGATTCCGAAATATCCAGAACCCGCTGCACGTCCTGTGTGATGCGGTAGCCGTAGGTGCTCTCCCGCTCGACCACCGCAAGCACGATCCCGTCGAGCAGGGAGGAGGAGACGGGGTATGACATGGAGCCACCTCTTTTCTGTGTTTGCAATAATATTATATGATATATAATATGGTGTGTCAACAGGCATCTCAAAAAAAGCTGTGAAGGAATTGTAAATTTTGTAGGAACGGTGCGCGAAAATGCACATTTTCACATTGTGTTTGCGTGTGAAATAGCGTATAATGTTATCCGTATGAGTAGATTAGAGAAAGGGCGAGTGAGGGAGAATGAAACTGGCTGTATTGTTCGGCGGTATCTCGAGCGAGCATGACATCTCGTGCCTGTCCGCCGCATCGATACTTCGTAATTTGGACAAAACGAAATATGAAATATATCCGGTCGGCATCACGCAGGAGGGACAGTGGTACTACTGCCCGTCTGCCACTGCCGACAATGTGGAAAACGGTGCGTGGGAGCGCTTGACCGACAAGGTCCCGGCTCTGCTGCCGCCCGACCGCGGCGTGCACGGTCTTGTACTGCTGCGCAGCGGTGCGGCTGAGACGGTCCGGCTGGACGGTGTGTTCCCCGTGCTGCACGGCGCAGGCGGCGAGGACGGCACGATTCAGGGCCTTTTGGAACTGGCGGGCATCCCGTATGTCGGCTGCGGCGTGGCGGCGAGCGCAAACTCGATGGACAAATCCATCACCAAGGTGCTGGTGGATGCGGCGGGCGTACGCCAGGCGAAGTATTATCTCGCGCTGCGCTATGATTTTGAACGGAACGCCGAGGGCGTGATCCGCACGGCTGCCGACCGGCTGGGTTCGTTCCCGGTGTTTGTCAAGCCGTGTTCGCAGGGGTCGAGCGTAGGCGTTGCCAAGGCAAACGATATGCTCGAGCTGGCCGCCGGGCTGACCGAAGCGTTCAAGCTGGACGACAAGGTGCTGGTCGAGGAGTTTATTGACGGGCATGAGGTCGAGTGTGCGGTGCTCGGCAACCGTAGTCCCATCGCCTCGACTGTGGGCGAGATCGCGGCGACGCAGGCGTTCTACACCTTTGACGCCAAGTATAAGGACGAAAGCTCCAAGCTGTACATCCCGGCACACATTACTCCGCAGCAGATTGAGACCGTGCGCCAGAATGCGCTGCGCGTCTATGCGGCGCTCGGCTGCCGCGGCATGTCGCGCGTGGACTTCTTCGTCACCCATGCGGATGGCGAGGTCGTGTTTAACGAGCTCAACTCCATCCCGGGCTTTACCTCGATCAGCATGTATCCCAAGCTGTTCGATTATGAGGGCATCCACTACCCCGAGCTGCTCGATCGGCTGATCTCGCTTGCGCTGGAGGAGCACCATGGATAACCGCGCCATCGGCGTGTTCGATTCCGGACTGGGCGGGCTGACGGCGGTGCGCCGCCTGCATGCGCTCATGCCGCGGGAGAACATTATCTATTTCGGGGACACCGGCCGCGTGCCTTATGGCACGCGCGGCCGCGATATCATTATTAAATACGCCAGGCAGGACGTCGCTTTCCTGCGGCAGTTCGACCTCAAGGCGATCATCATCGCCTGCAACACTGTCTCGGCCGTGGCGCTCGACCTGCTCGAACGCGAAAACAACATCCCGATCATCGGTACGGTGGAGCCGGCCTGCCGCCGCGCGATGACGCAGACGCTGAACGGCAAAGTGGGCGTGATCGGCACCGCGGCAACTATCCGGTCGGGCGCATATGAGCGTTATCTGCACCATGCGGACGGCAGCCTGCAGTTGTATACGCAGGCTTGCCCGCTGTTTGTGCCGCTGGTGGAAAACGGCCGCGTGCACCGCGGCGACGTGGTGATCGAGACCGTAGTGGCCGAGTACCTTGCGCCGCTCAAAGCGGCAGGCGTGGACACGCTCATCCTCGGCTGCACGCATTATCCGCTGCTGGAAAAGGTGATCGGCGCCTATATGGGGCCGGAGGTCACGCTGATCGACTCCGGGGCGGAAGCGGCCAACCTGGCCTCGACCCAGTTCGATCCTGGGGAAGGGCCGGGCGAGACGCGGTATTTCGTGTCGGACGATCCCGGCGCATTCGACCAGCTCGCGGAGCTGTTCCTGCAGGAGCGGATCAGCACAGGAGCAGGGCTGGTGGATATTTCAAGCTACTAAGGCAAAACGGAGCGTTTTCTATGAAAAAAGATGTCTGGCTTTCGATTTCGTCCAAGCAGCAGTTTGCGGACTGCGACGAGGAGCGGATCGACCTGATGACTGCGGCGACTCTGTATGAGCGCGGCGGCAAATATTACATCGCCTATGAGGAGAGCGAGCTGACCGGGCTCGAGGGCACCCGCACCACGGTCAAGCTGGACGGCAAGTCGGTTTCGCTCATCCGCACGGGTACCTTCCCCTCGCACATGCTGTTCTCCGAGGATGAGCGGCATGTCGGCCTGTACCAGACGCCGTATGGAGCGGGAATGACGATTGCGACCCATACCTCACGTGTGCGCAACACCGTGGGCGAAGACGGCGGCGAACTGGTGATCGACTATACCGTCGAGGTGGACAACTCGCTGATGGGGGAACATCATTTTGAAATGGTCGTTTCGACCGCCCCTTTTCGGGTATAAAAACGATAGTTGCGCTGCGGAAAAGTGCGGCGATCACAAAATAACGGAGTGTGAAAGAATAAATGAACGCATACGAATTTGCGCGCGCCGAAGCGACCCGGGTCGTTGAGGCAGCATACCATAAAGCGGTGGCAGCGGGTACGCTGCCCGAGGGGGATATCCCGCCGGTTGCGGTAGAGACCCCCAAGGACGCATCCAACGGCGACTGGGCTTCCACCTTTGCCATGCAGTGCGCCAAGCCCTTGCGTATGGCGCCCCGTAAGATTGCGGAGGCGATCGTCGGGAATCTCGACCTGGCAGACAGCTGCTTTGATACGGTGGAGATCGCAGGCCCCGGTTTTATGAACTTCACGCTGAACCAGGGCTGGTACGAAAAAGCGGTCAAAAATGTATTCGAGATGGGCGAAAACTACGGCCGTACCCAGACCAAAAATCCGGAAAAGGTGATGGTTGAGTTCGTCTCTGCCAACCCCACCGGCCCGATGCACATGGGCAACGCGCGCGGCGGCGTGCTGGGCGACTGCCTGTCATCCGTGCTCGACTGGTCGGGTAACGACGTGACCCGCGAGTTTTACATCAACGACGCGGGCAATCAGGTGGACAAGTTCGCGCACTCGGTTGAGGGCCGCTACATTCAGGAGATTCGCGGCGAGGATGCAATCGAGTTTGACCCGTCCTGGTATCAGGGCGACGACATCAAGGCGCTCGCGCACGACCTGGTCGAGCAGTACGGCGACAGCCTGATGGACAAGACCCCGGAGGAGCGCTTCGCGATTATCGAGGGCTATGGCCTGCCGACCAATATCGCGCGCATGGAGCGCGACCTCAAGCGCTACAAGATCAACTACGATGTATGGTTCCGTGAGAGCGACCTGCATAAGAGCGGTTACGTCAAGGAGACGATCGACCTCTTGACCGCAAAGGGCGCGACCTACGAGACTGAGGACGGCGCGCTCTGGCTGCGTTCGACCGATTTCGGCTGCGACAAGGACGACGTGCTGCGCCGCGCAAACGGGTTCTACACCTACTTCGCAGCGGATATTGCCTACCACCGCAACAAGTTCGAAAAGCGTGGGTTTGACCGCGTCATCAATATCTGGGGCGCGGACCACCACGGACATGTTAAGCGCCTGCAGTGCGCGCTCGACGCGCTGGGCCTTGACGGTTCGCGCCGCCTCGAGATCGTGCTCATGCAGCTTGTGCGCATGATGCAGGGCGGCGAGGTCGTGCGTATGAGCAAGCGCACGGGCAAGAGCCTGACCCTGACCGACCTGCTCGACGAGATTCCGGTCGATGCGGCGCGCTTTTTCTTCAACTCGCGCGCAGCGGAAACCCAGATGGAGTTCGACCTCGACCTTGCGGTCAAGCAGGATTCGGATAACCCGCTCTATTATGTCCAGTACGCGCACGCGCGTATTTGCTCGGTCATCAAAAACTGCCTGGAGAACGGTGTTCCCATGCCGGATACGTCAAATGTCGACCTGTCCGTGCTGAGCGGCGCGGACGAGCGACAGCTCATCAAGCAGATCGCGCTGCTGCCCGAAGAGATCGTACAGGCGGCTGCCAGCCGCGACCCCTCGCGCCTGAACAAGTATGCAGTGTCGCTTGCGCAGCAGTTCCACCATTTCTATAATGCGTGCCGCATCAAGTGCGACGACGAAAAGCTGTGCGCGGCGCGTCTGTCGCTGTGTCTGGCGGCGCGGCAGGCGATCGCCAACACCCTTGGCCTGATCGGGGTGGAGGCGCCGGAGGCGATGTAAAACGTATAGGGGGCTTCAAAAGCCCCCTATATACGAAAGGCGGTTCCAGAGAAACCGCCTTTCGATACCCGAATGACGCGCCCCGGGGGCGCTGGGTCGGGGTATCAAAAGTCAGGCGCGTGTCCTGACTTTTGATGAAAATTCCTGCAAAACAGGAATTTTCTATTTTATCGCGGGCGCGATGCGTCCGTGGGATATGCTGTTATTCCCTGTTTTCATTATCCATTCTCCATTTAACTCGGTGCGGAGGAGATTTTTCATGAAGAAGTTGGCAAAAAGGCTGGCGGCGCTGGCGCTCGCGGCGATGACGTTTGTGGTGCCGGCAGGTGCGGTGACACCAGACGGGCAGAGCGAGACCTGGTTTGACGGCGTCTGGGCGCTGATCGACGCCTTCGGCCTCAAAGCGGAGGACAATCCGTATGTGCTGCAGAATTACATCAATAAGTATCTCGCCGAGCATCCGGAGGAGATGTACAATGTAATCAATGATATCCTTTCTCTGCTGGATACCCATTCCATGTATCTGTCGAGCGAGGAGTATTCGCAGGGCTTTTCCACGCTCGAGGGCTTTGTGGGCATCGGCGTGGGCATGCAGGAGACCGTAGGCGGCGTGCAGATCAGTGAGGTCATGCGGTTTTCCGCCGCTGAGGAGGCAGGACTGCAGATCGGTGACATCATCATTGCCGTGGACGGCAATGACACCACCGAAATGACCAGCGCCGAGGTGGCTGAGCTGCTGCGCGGCGAGGAAGGCACGGCGGTTTCGGTTACCGTGCGCCGGCAGGGACGCGACCTGACTGTGACCTGCACGCGCCGTCAGGTCAACCAGGTCTACGTGTCGAACAGCACCATGGCGGACGGCGTCGAGTACATCAAGGTCAGCGCCATGGGTTCGGAAAACGACTGGACAGCCTTCTCCGAGATCTGGGAGGGGCTGGATGAAAAGAATACGCGCGCGGTTATCCTTGACCTGCGCGGCAACGGCGGCGGCGTGATCAACGTTGCGCTCAAAATGGCGGACGCCATGACGCAGGAGGAGGGCGTATACCTTGCCGGCACGCGCTGGCGCGAGGATATGGGCGGCCTGGAACAGACCTATTCCACCGGCGGCGGCCTGCCGCTGAACAAAATTGTTGTGCTGGTGGACGGCGGCACTGCCTCTGCGGCAGAGCTGCTTGCGGGCAGCCTGCAGGACACCGGGACGGCGATGCTGCTGGGAGAAAAAACCTATGGCAAAGGACAGGGACAGTTCCATTTTGACTTGGTCAACGGCGACAAACTGGTCATCACCACGCTTGAGCTCGAGCTGCCCAAACAGGGGTGTTATGAGGGCGTAGGCCTGACGCCGGACGTGCAGCTGGGCAACCGGGAGGTAACGGTGAATGCCGGCCTGCTGGCGCCGCTGGATATCACGCAGACGCTGCGGTTTGGCGACCAGTCGGATCAAGTTTATGCCATGACCGAGCGCCTTGCCCTGTTCGGCCTGATCGATGAGCCGACAAACACCTATAACGGCGATGTGGTCGAAGCGGTCAAAGCCTTCCGGGAAAGCTACGAAATGGATCCGGAGCTGCTGTATGCCTCGCCGGATATGCTGCAGGCGCTGGATGAGGCAATACAGACCCTTGACGGGCAGACGTATGTGCTGGACGACCAGCTGCAGACTGCGCTCGAGATTTGCAAGCTGGCTGCGAAAGAGCCGCAGCAGTATACCGCGCTGCCGGATGGCAGCTGGACAAAAAATTGAATGCATCTTCTTAGGGGGAAGAACATTGGAAATTCCGTTATGTCAGCTAAACCGCACACCGCAGATCCTTTTGAATGAGCCGGATGACCTGCCATACTACCGGCACGCGCCGGCTCGGTTTGCCGGAGCAGTTGCGCCGGATGGGGCAGCGTGTGCAATCTGGTCGGAGAGCCTTGCCCCGCTGCCGGTTGGGCTTGCGCTCGACTGTCCGCCCGTTCCGGATGAGGAGGATTGTGAGCGCCCGGTGACCATGTATTACATCGGCTTGTGCAAGCAGGTGTTCCGCCCGCTGCTGCATGAGGATGCGGCATTTTACTATCTGCGCGGCGCGCAGACTTTTGCATCGCTGCGTGCAGCTGTGCTGGCACTGGGTGATATGACCGGCCGCACGGTGATTGCAGAAGTTGCAATTGAGGACGACGAGGGCCGTATGGCGGATGGCACGGATGTGCGCGCTGCGGTCGGCGTGCTGCAGCGCATCGGGGTGACGACTGTCATCCTGACGGCGCATGACCCGGAATCCATGACAGAGGCGCTTGATCTCGCAGCGCCGTATGCGCGGGTAGCGCTTGGCGCGTGCGTGCATTCAGCGTGGCTGCGCGCGCAGACGAAGCTGTACAATACCGAGGTGCTGCTGCCGGCGGATCACGATGACACAGCGCGACTGCTGGAGGCGCTGGACAGCCATACGGGCGGCGAACTTGTGCCGCGCGACCATGATGACTTTATTCTTGCGCCGGACGGGAAAAATCCGCATTTCATCGACCCGACGATCGATATTTCGGACGAGATCGAGTGCGGCCCCCGGCTGGAGGAGGCGCTGATCGAGGCAGAGGACGATGCAGGCGCCCTCAAGCTTCTGCTCGAGACCGAGGATGATGTGATCAAACTGGAGGAATTCCGCTATATGATCTCGCGCCCGGTATGCCTGTGTGCGGAGTCTGCGGATCTGCTCGAACAGGGGCTGCGGGTGTATCCGGGACTTGCGCTGTATGACGGCACGTGGGAGCAGCCGGAAGATGTGCTTCATTATTTGGAACAAAAATACGGATTGATTCGTCTGTAACCTGTGTGAAGAGGGGCAAGCCCCTTTGTACATTAGACCGGGATATGCAGAAACCTGGCAATGACAGCCTTTGGACACTGTGCCGCGTGCCCGGCCGCAAACCCTGATTGTGGATTATGGTGCGTACCTTGCGGCGCAGAACGCAAGGGATGGAATACGGAATGGAGGCACTGGATGGACTGGAAGGAAGTTACGATCTATACCACGACCGCCGGTATCGGGCCGGTGGAGGCGGTGCTGGATGATAACGGCGTACAGGGTTATGTGCTCGAGGACGCTGCGGACTTTGAGGAATTTCTAAAGGATACAGAGATCTACTGGGACTATGTGGACGAGGATCTGGTGCGTGAAAAGCGCGCGCAGGAAACCTGCCTGAAGATATACCTGCCCGACAGCACGGAGGGAGCCAGGCAGTATGCAGAACTGTGCCGAGCGCTGGAAAACCTCAAGGCGCGCGACACCGAGCACGCCTGGGGGCGCCTGTGCACCGAGACAGCCCTGACCCGCCAGGAGGACTGGGAATGGGGCTGGAAGCAGTATTTCAAGCCGTTCCCGGTGGGAAAAACCTTTATGATCAAACCTTCGTGGGAGACGGTGGACGACCCGCAGGGGCGGCGGATCCTGGAGATCGACCCGGCCTCGAGCTTCGGCACGGGAAGCCATGATACGACCCAGCTGTGCATAACAGCGCTCGAGGACTGCGTCCGGCCGGGCGATAAGCTGCTCGACATGGGAACGGGCTCGGGCATCCTCGCAATAGCGGCGGCGATGCTGGGGGCAGATGTGCGCACGGTGGTTGATATTGATGAAAACTGCCTCAAGACTGCCCGGGAAAATGCAGAGAAAAACCATGTTTCGATCGGCCGCGGCCTGTGCGGCGATGCGCTGCGTGACGAAAAACTCGCTGCGGATATTGGGGCGGGATACGACATCATTGTTGCCAATATTGTAGCGGATGTGATCATCGGCATGACCCCCATGTTTATGGACAAACTGGTTCCGGGCGGCACGCTGATTTGCTCGGGCATCCTGAACGAACGGGCAGACGAAGTGTGTGCAGCGCTGGAACAGGCTGGATTTGTGATCCTGTCCCGTGAAAACAGCGAGGATTGGACCGCTTTTTCGGCAAAAAAATGATTCACGGAATGTTCACTTGCCAAACGGCAGGTTTTTTGATAGAATAGGAAAGGTTCATTTTATCATCATGCCAAGATTTTTTGTGGACGGGCAGCCGGAAAACGGCGTGCTGGTTTTGCAGGGCGAGGACGCGCATCATGCTGGCCGTGTGCTTCGTCTGCGTCCCGGTGAGGCGGTTACACTGTGCGATGGAAAAGGCACAGATTATGACTGTACAGTGGAGCGCCTTGATAAGGATGCGGTCATCTGCTGCGTGCATGACTGCCATCCGACGGATACAGAGCCCAAGCAGCGGCTGACATTGTTCATGGCGTTGCCAAAGGGCGATAAAATGGAATGGATCGTTCAGAAGGCAGTCGAACTCGGCGTCAGCAATATTGTGCCGTATCTGTCCAAGAACTGTGTATCCCGTCCGGATAAGACGGATAAAAAAGTAGAGCGCTGGCGCAAGATCGCAGCGGAAGCTGCCAAGCAATGCGGCCGGGGGGTGTTGCCGACAGTCGGTGCAGTCATCCCCGTCGGACAGGCCATTGCACAGGCAGCGCAGAGCGAAACCGCGCTGTTCCTTTATGAAAACGAGAGGCAGACCGGATTACGTGATGCACTCGCAGCCGGAGTGGGGAAAGATGTTTCGCTGCTCGTCGGGCCGGAAGGCGGCTTCGCTCCGGAAGAAGCGGAGGCAGCCAGGCAAGCGGGGCTGAAAAGTGTGTCGCTTGGCACGCGCATCCTGCGGTGCGAGACCGCGCCGGTTGCAGCGTTAGCCGCAATTCTCTTTGCAGGCGGCAATATGTGAATGAAAAAGAGGGAGTGTAGACATTGTCAAAAAGCAATGTGGGAAAGAAAACAATCAGTAAAGAAGAGTATACCACAAATAAGGTTCTGACTGTGTTCAGTGTTTGCCTGCTGGGCGTATTAGTGCTGATGATAGTGCAGCGCCTGCTGGACTACGCCAATACCTGGGCTACTGGTATGCTCGTGGTCAAGGTGCTGCTTGGAATTGGCATCATTGGTGTAATATGGGGAATTGTGCTGCTTGGACTGGAACTGTCGGGCCGGCGAAACAGTGCGCACCGCATCATCTCCGGCCGCAATGTACTGATCGCAAGCATTATCATGGTGCTGTGTATGTGGGCGATCAGCTATGTCGGCACACAGCCGATCAAAATGCTGTATGTAGTATTGCCGGTGCTTGCTGTCTACTATCTGGTTTATCATTCCTATGCCCCGGAATTTTTCGTGATTGCCGCAGACTGCGGTATGGCGATCGGCCTGATGTGGCTGATACACCGCGCGCTGGTTTCCTCGAATTTTGGCTGGATGGCTTATGCGGCGGTCGGAGCGGCAGTTGTGCTTGCGCTGCTGCAGCTGATCATCGTATGGATACTGCGCGGCAAGGGCGGGAAATTTACGTTCCGCGGCGAAAAGATCGACTCGCATTTCAGCCGTAATGCCTACACAATGCTGACCGTTACACCGCTGGTTATGGCAGTGCTTGTGGTAGCCGTGCTGCTGATGTCGTCGTGGACGCTGGTTGCAATGGGCTGCGCTGCGGCATATCTGTTCATCACTGCGGTATACTATACTGTTAAGCTGATGTAATCAGAAAGGGAATTGGGACGGACGGCTTAGCCGTCCGTCTTTTCTATCTGCAAGGGGGAGAGACAATGCGTCGGATCACTGTGCTGTTGGCTGGTTTCGTGCTGGCTGGCAGTGTGCTTCTTTTTTGGTATCCACGTGCAGCAGCTCCCCGGGTGCAGAACCCGTTTGAGGCAGCGGCACTGCTCGAGCAGGATGCACGGGACGGCGGGGATGGTGTGGTGTTCCGCACGGAGGAGGTCAACCCGGACGAAGTGTACCGCGCGCTGGAGGCGTGCTATCCGTATGCCTTTGCACTGCATGCGACCGAACGTCCCGATCGGACCACGGTACTGCGGGTCGAGGTGCCGCGCGAGGCGCGGCAGGAGCAGGCGCGCGAATATGCGGCGGCACTTGCAGCGGACAGCGTGACTGCGGACATGTCGGATATGCAGAAGCTGCGCGCCCTGCACGATGCGTTGGTCAGGCTGTGCGCCTATGACCTTGATACAGCGGAGGAGGCCTCTCCGGACGGCTCGTCCGCTCCGTTTGCAGCGGACGGGGCGCTCCTTGACCACAAGGCCGTTTGCGCGGGCTACGGCCGGGCGTTCGGCATGCTGTGCGAGGCTGCCGGGATACAGGCGGTTTATGTCGCCTCGGAGGAAATGAATCATGGCTGGAATGCGGTCCGCCTGGATGGGGAAACGTATTACATCGACTGCACCTTTGACGACCCGGTACCCGACCGGGGGGAGTATGTCTCCGGCCAGTATTTTATGCAGACCGCAGAAGAGCTGTCCCGGACCCATGTTTGGGACGAAACGTTTTATGAACAGCTGCTCGACAGCATGGGAAAAGAAAATTCATAAAATATCGAAAAAATGCTTGACATAACGGGAAGTGTGGCGTATAATAATTTTCGTCGCCAACGAACGGGCGACGCGGGAAAAGAAAGCATGGCGGTATAGCTTAGTTGGCTAGAGCGTTCGGTTCATACCCGAAAGGTCATTGGTTCAAGTCCAATTACCGCTACCATTTTCCCTTGGCCCGTTGGTCAAGCGGTTAAGACACCGCCCTTTCACGGCGG
>DXFS01000083.1 GCA_019114345.1 Candidatus Agathobaculum pullistercoris
TATATGTTTGCGGACATATACTTGAAAGAGTCGGAGAAATCTGGCTCTTTTTTTTGTCGAATGATATTAAATTGTGAGAACAAAAATATGCATGATATGTTGCAAAAATGTTGCAATAAGTTTTAGGATACCTTTTGAAAAATATAGATACCATGCGGGCTTTTATGATAATCCATGCTGCCCCTCACACGCGAGAGGTCGTGGGTTCGAGCCCCGCCAACCCCACCAGAATGAAAGCCGTCACTTTGTGACGGCTTTTTGTTTGTCAAAAAAATCCCCGCGGCGCGTATAAAAACAGCCGCGCTGTGAATGGTATGGAAAAGCCGGGCTTCGCCCGGCTTTTCCATATAAACCAATCAAAAGGATGCGCTTTGTGTGCTTACTTTTCGCTGTTGGGGAAATCGGGCGGCAGCGGGACGGGACGCTCAAAGGTGGTCTCGGGCTCGCAGAAAACATGTTCATGCGCAGACTTCAAAATGCATTCCATCACTTCCAGAGAGTGCAGCGCCATGTCGCCCGAGGCGCGGGGCGCGCGGTGGTTGTGCATCGCATAGACCATATCGACCAGGCCGATGCCGCGCGGGTTTTCCGCATGGCTGACCGAGTTGAACGGGTGCGCGTTGGGCACCACCGTCCATGGGGTATCCACATTTTCCGGGCGGCGCTCCGGATCAGCCCAGCGGTACTGCGCGGGCGTGCGCAGCAGTGTGTCGCCGCCGAACAGGTTGGGGCCGGCGATCGGATCCTTTTCGTCGATCAGCACCGTGCCTTCTGTGCCGTACAGCTCCATGCGCGGCAGTTCGGAATCCCAGACGTCGAAGCTGCAGGTCAGCGTCACGACCGAGCCGCAGGCAAATTCCAGAATTGCGTTGACGTGCGTATCCACATCGACCGGCAGCACCTGCCCCTTGCTTGGACCGGAGGGTACGGTGCGGGTCTCACCCGCTCGGGTCGCCATTGCGCAGACGCGCTTGACCGGGCCGAGCAGGCTGAGCAGTGCGGTCATGTAATACGGACCCATGTCGTACAGCGGGCCGGCACCGGGCTGGTAGAAGAAAGCGGGCGCGGGGTGGTGGAACTCATGACCATGGCCGACAAAGTACGCGCCGCCTCCCGTGATGCGGCCCAGCCTGCCGCTGTCGATCAGTTCGCGGATGTTCTGCAGGCGGCCGCCGAGAAAGGTATCCGGAGCGCAGCCGATCAGCAGGCCTTTTTCCTTTGCAAGCGAGACCAGCTCCCTGCCCTCGGCATAGGTCATGGCGAGCGGTTTTTCCGTGTAAACATGCTTGCCGGCTTTGAGCGCCGCCAGGTTGTATTCATAGTGCGCCTGCGGGGTGGTCAGGTTGAGGACCAGGTCGACGTCAGGATCGGCGATGACCTCTGCGCCCGAGGCGTATGCCCTGGGGATGCCATGCTGCGCGGCCTTGCGCTGTGCCTTCTCCAGGCCGCGTGAGGCGCAGGCGACGACCTCGACTGCGTCGTATTTTTTCAGGTTGTTCAGGTAGACGTCACTGATATCGCCGATGCCAATGACGCCGATGCGGATTTTTTCCATGCGATGACAACTCCTTTTCTGCCGGCGCGGTCCAGCGCCGCACCGTCCGTCCTCTCCTCAGCATTATCTTACCGTATATGCAGGTAAAAGTCCAGAACAAGCTGCGCAGGGGTTGCCAGATGTGGTTTGTTATAGTAGTATAAGAAAAAAGCGCCAGGAGCGCGGAAATAAAAGGAGCAAGCCTGCGGCGGAGAATGTGGCCTGCCGTGGGAAAATGGAGAGATTATGCAGCATACTATTCTGATTGCGGAAGACGATCACGATATTATCGAATTACTGACCCTGTATCTGACCGGAGCGGATTTTGCCGTGCGGGCAGTGACCGACGGTGAGCAGGCGCTGGAAGCCATCCGCGCAGGCGGGATTTCGCTCGTGCTGGCCGATCTGATGATGCCGGGGATGAACGGCTATGAGCTGATCCGGCAGGTGCGTGCGTTCAGCAACCTGCCCATCCTGATCCTGTCTGCCCGCACGATGGATGCGGATAAGGTGCTGGGGCTTGACGTCGGCGCAGACGCGTATCTGACCAAGCCGTTCAATGCATTGGAGGTGGTCGCTTATGTTAAAGCGGCGCTGCGGCGGTATTATGAACTGGGAGCGGGTCAGAGCCGGCAGGATGCCCCGCATACACTTACCCTGGGGGATCTGGAACTGGACACCACGCAGTTCATCCTGCGCAAAAACGGGGAGACGGTACCGCTGACATCGACAGAACTCAAGATCCTGGCGCGGCTGATGAGCTGTCCGGGCCGGGTGTTCACCAAAGCGCAGCTGTATGAATGTGTGGGCGGGGCGTATTATGAGAGTGATGACAATACCATGATGGTACATATCTCCAATCTGCGCGCCAAGATTGAGGACGATCCGGCAAATCCGAAATATATCAAGACAGTCAGGGGGTTGGGATATAAAATTGAAGGCCAGTAAACTTTTTGCGCACAAGAGCTTTTTGCGCACCTGCCTGACATATTTCGTATTGTGTTCCCTGCTGGTGTTTGCGGTGAATGCGGCGGTCAATGCAGCAGCAGCCGCGCGGCTGGACCGGGCGTTTCCATCCATCGATCTGGTGCTCGAGTATGAGGATTCGCTGCGGGAGGATGATTTCGCTGCGATCCCCTTGCGCAGGCTGGGCGGATGCGCGTTTTTGGTGTTTGACGAAAACGACAGGCTTTTATATGCCACAGACAATACCCTCAAAGAATACATCCGCTCAGAGGATTTGTGGCTGATCGGCTCGTCGGATAACAACCTGTACTACACGGTGTCCGAGACTACGGACCAGACAGGGGAGACCGATTATTATATTGCGCTCAAGCACTTCCGCGAGGATACCGGTACCGTTGAATTCATTGATTATTGTATTGTCGATGGGGATTACACGATTATAGAAGGTGATTTGTTCCCCGGGCTGGAGCGGTTGACCGAGCGGCAGTTTGAACTGCTGCAGGGTGTATACCGCAACGAGTGGGAAGTGTCCAAATATGAGTATGCGACAACAGACGGCGAAGCGCGCACTATGGTGTTCGTAGCCCCGCTGCTGACGGATGAAGCGTACCAGCGTGCATTGGCAGATGCGAACCGTCTGCAGCTGCTGTCGCTGCCCGTTTTTGCGGTGGTGATTTTCGTGCTGGCGGCACTGTTCAGCCGAAAGGTGCGCCGTTCGATCCGGCCGCTGAACGAAGCGATTGTGGCATACGGAACAGGGCGGCGCGTCGAGGTGGATCAGAACAGCCTGCCGCATGAATTTCAGTATGTAACCGACAGCTTCACGCACCTGCTCGACCAGCTCGAACAGGCAGACGATGCGCGGGAAAAGGCGATGCGGGAAAAGCAGCGCGTGATCGCGGATATTTCGCATGACCTGAAAACCCCGCTGACGGTAATCCGCGGGTACGCACAGGCGCTGAAAGACGGTGTGGTGCCGCCGGATAAGCAGACGCAATATCTGGATACGATCTGCCGCAAGGCAGCAGCCAGCACGGAACTGATGGACACGCTGTTTTCCTATGCGCAGCTCGACCACCCGGATTATGCACTGCAGGCGGAGCCGGGAGACCTGTGTGAATTTATCAAAGCGTATCTGGCGGAGAAATATACCGAACTGGAAAACGCCGGGTTTGCGCTTTCACCCGACCTGCCGGAAACGCCGGTGGAGTGCGACTTCGACCCGCGACTGCTGCGCCGCCTGTTGGAAAACCTGACGGGCAATGCGCTCAAATATGACCCCAGCGGCACAACGCTGTTTTTCACTTTGCGGGAACAGGAGGGGAGCGTCTGCCTGACTGTGGCGGATAACGGGACCGGGATCCCGGCAGCGATCCGGGAAACGCTGTTTGATCCGTTTGTCATTGGCAATCAGGCGCGTACCACGGGCAGCGGCACCGGCCTGGGTATGGCGATCGTCAAGCGGGTCGTCGATCTGCATCATGGTACGATCCGGCTGGTATATCCGCCGCAGGAAGGATATAAGACGGAATTTGAGATCATCCTGCCGCGGCGGCAGGAGCAGTGATATTTACAAACAGGACAGGCATACGGCCTGCCCTGTTTTTTTGTTTCCTTTACGTTTCTTAAGGATAGGTGAAGGGGAACTGAATGAAAGGCTGGTATAGTATACCCATCAAGAGCACAGCCCCTTGAAATTAACTGCAAAAGGAGCAAATACCATGAATTTTATTCCGTCGAAGGCTGCTAAGGGAGCGGCCGCCCTGTCGCTCGCCGTTGTAATGGCCCTGCCTGCACTGGCCGGCTGTTCCATGCTCAAGGCGAAGAGCGAAGCGCCTGCCGGACAGGAGCAGCAGGTGCAGACGCAGGAGAACACCAAGACAGAGAACAAGCAGCAGGACAGCAAGACTGATAAAGCGGCGAAGAGCACAGAGAAAAAGGACGAGGCCGCAAAGGACAGCAAGAAGAGCGAAGCTTCCAAGTCCGCAACAAAGAAGTCGGCCAAGAAGAGCACAAAGAAGTCGGTCAGCAAGCCTGTTACCAAGGCGAAGAGCGCGCAGAAGACAGCATCCGCCGGAACCGGCGCTGCAGCTAAAAACTGATCCGCTGGCCATTCCGATACAGTTTCTCTCCTTTATCCTCCCCGGGAAAGCGGACGGCTCCCGCCTTGCGGCGCGCAGCCGTCCGGTTTCCTGTGAATGATATGAGAAAAACAGATAAGAGGTCAATATGAAAAATATTTTGGAATTTTTGCAGGTGACGGCTGCCGCGCAGCCGGACAAGATGGCTGTGGCTGCAGAAGACGGCTGCTGCAGCTGGCGCGAACTGCTGCATGGCAGCGAGTGCATAGGTACGGCGCTTGCTGTGCGGACCGGGCCGCGGGCCCCCGTCCCGGTGCTGATGGAAAAAGGGCGGCACGCACTCTGCGCATTCTTCGGCGCTGTGCAGGCAGGATGCTTTTATGTGCCGCTGAACCCCGACCTGCCGCAGCCGCGGCTGCGGCAGGTGCTGGAAGTGCTGCGTCCGTCCTGCATTTTGACAGATGGGATACACCGGGAGCTCGCCGGACAGCTGATGCCCGCAGGAGAGGTGCTGCAGATAGAAGACCTGCTGCAGTCGACGCCTGACCCGGCTGCGCTGGAACACGTCCGGGCAGGCATGACTGACCAGGACCCGCTGTACTGCCTGTTTACATCCGGCTCGACCGGAACGCCGAAGGGTGTGGTGATCAGCCACCGCGCGGTGCTGGACTTTATCCCGTCGTTCACAGCGCTGTTCGGCATCGGTGCGGACGATGTGATCGGCAACCAGGCGCCGTTTGATTTCGATGTATCGGTCAAGGATATCTATGCGGCCGTGCAGACCGGCGCGACGCTTGTCGTCATCCCGCGGCGGCTGTTTTCCCAGCCAGCCGCGCTCATGGATTATCTGTGTGACCATCGCGTAACAACGCTGACCTGGGCGGTATCCGCCCTGTGTCTGGTCAGCGCCCTGCACGGGCTGGAATACCGCGCGCCGGATCGGGTGCGCCGGGTGCTGTTCAGCGGCGAGGTCATGCCGCCCGCCCATCTGCGCCGCTGGATGGAGCACCTGCCGCAGGCGGCGTTTGTCAACCTGTACGGCCCCACTGAGATCACCTGCAACTGCACTTACCACAGGATAGAGAGGAAAGCAAGTTACGACGCAGGGATCCCGCTGGGGCAGCCCTTCCCGAACCGGCGTGTATTCCTTCTGGATGAAGAAGGACATGAGATCAGCCGCGACGGACAGACCGGGGAGATCTGCGTGAGCGGCGCGGGGCTGGCGCTCGGCTATTATAATGCGCCGGAGCAGACTGCGCAGGTATTTGTCCAGCACCCGGATAACCGCTGCTTCACAGAATGCATCTACCGGACGGGGGATCTTGGACGCTATGATGAAAACGGTGCGCTGTATTTTAACGGCCGGAAGGATTTCCAGATCAAGCACATGGGACACAGGATTGAGCTGGAGGAGATCGAGCGTGCAGCGGCGGCGCTTCATGGCGTGACGCAGTGCTGCTGCGTATTCGATGCGCAGAAAAGCCGCTTGCACGGATTTTACACGGGAGCTGCGGAAAGTGCAGCGGTATTTACGGAATTGTCCGGACGGCTGCCGGCGTTCATGCTGCCGCGCACTCTTGAGCGCATAGAGCAGATGCCTTTGACGAAAAACGGCAAGGCGGACCGCGCCCGTCTGCTTGCCATGGCGAGGAGGGAAATATCATGACAGATGAACAGATTCATACATTGACGACACAGTACGGTACGCCGCTGTATGTCTTTGATATCAATGTTCTGCGCAGGCGCATTGCCTATTTGCGGAACAGCCTGCCCGGAGTCCGGCTCTGCTTTGCGGTGAAAGCGAACCCATTCCTTCTGCAGGAGCTGCGCGGCTTTGCAGACCGGTTTGAGGTATGCTCGCCGGGCGAAGCGGAAATTTGCAATCGCGCACATATCCCGGCTGCGCAGCAGGTGATCTCCGGCGTATACAAGACGCCGTCTGTTATGGAAAAAATGATAGCACAGGGAAACGGCCCGCGGCTGTTCACCGTGGAGTCCGTGCGGCAGTTCCGTCTGCTCAGCGGATTGGCGGAACAGTACCGGAAACCCATCAATGTGCTGCTGCGCCTGACCAGTGGAAACCAGTTCGGCATGGAAGAACAGGAGATTGTGCAGCTGGTGCAGGAGCGGGAGGAATATCCGCTCGTCTGTATCCGCGGCATCCAGTTTTTCTCCGGCACGCAGAAAACGTCGTTGAAGCGTCTGCGGCGCGAACTGGAAGCGGTGGACACATTTGTGTGTGCGCTGCAGGAGACATGCGGTTTTACGGTGCAGGAGCTGGAGTTCGGCCCGGGATTCCCGGTTAACTATTTTCAGGGGCAGGCATTTGATGAAGATGCCTTTCTTGCAGGGTTCTCCGGCCTGCTGGCCGGCCTGCGCTGCGGGGCACGGGTGACGCTTGAGCTCGGACGGAGCATCGCAGCGTCCTGCGGTTCCTATCTGACCCGCGTGGTCGATATCAAACAGAACCGGGGACAGAATTACGCTATTGTGGACGGCGGCATGCATCAGATGGTCTATTACGGCCAAAGCATGGCCATGCAGCACCCGCAATGCCGGATCTATCCGCCGCGGAGCGGAGATGCCGAAAACTGGAACCTGTGCGGCTCCCTGTGCACGGTCAACGACATCCTGGTAAAGCAGCTGCCCGTTGCCGGGTTGAAGTGCGGCGACGTATTCGCCTTTGGGAATACGGGAGCGTACTGCATGACCGAGGGCATTTCGCTGTTCCTCAGCCGCGCGCTGCCGCGCATTGTGCTTCTCCGGGCGGAGGGAGCGCCCCTGCTGGTGCGTGAGGCGCTGCCCACCGACCGTATCAACACTTCCCATTATGAAAGGATGAACCACCATGGAAAAGCTGATTACAATTTTGCAGAGCATGCGTCCCGACGTGGATTTTACCTCGTGCCGTGACCTGATCGACAGCCGTTATCTGGACTCGCTTACCATCCTGGCGCTCGTGGCCGAGCTGGAGGAAGAGTTTGATATCACCATCCCAACTGTAGAAATCATTCCCGCGAACTTTAACTCTGCTGAGGCGATGTGGGCAATGATTGAACGGCTGCAGGAAGAAGGCTGACCGATGGCCTCTTACTGCTCGCTGCTGTATGTAGGCGTATTCCTGCCTGCTGTGGTGCTTTGCTACGGCATCCTGCCGCAGCGGCACCGCAGCAAGGTGCTGCTCGCGGCAAGTTATGTGTTTTTCTGGTCGGTCAGCGGCAAGCTGGTGGTGTTCCTGCTTGCCTCAAGCCTGTCCCTGCACCACTGCGGGCTGTGGCTGGATACCGTGCGGCAGGAGCAGGGGCGCATCCTTGCAGAAACCGACAAAGCAGAACGCAAAGCGGTCCGCGCGCAATATACGCGCCAGATGCGGCGCATTTTGCTGTTTGCATTGCTGCTGCATATCGGGACATTGCTCACCCTCAAATATGCCGCGTTTTTCAGCGTGAACCTCAATCATTTGCTGGAAGCGATGCACCTGCCGGCGCTGCTGCCGGTTCCGGCCTTTGTACTGCCGATCGGCATTTCGTTCTACACCCTGCAGGCAGCCGGGTATCTGATTGACGTATACCGCGGCACGGCCCGTGCAGACCGCAACCTTGGCAGGCTTATGCTGTTCCTCGGTTTTTTCCCGCAGATCATGGAGGGGCCGATCTGCCGCTACGGGCAGACCGCGCACGCGCTCTGGGAAGGGCGCCCGCTTACCTGGCAGGGGCTGACCTTCGGCATGCAGCGCATCCTGTTCGGCATGATGAAGAAAATTGTGATTGCCGACCGCCTGAACATCCTGATCAAAACTGTTTTTACAAATCATGCAGACTATGACGGCGGCATTATCGCACTTGCAATGGTATGCTATACCTGTCAGCTCTATATGGAGTTTTCGGGCACAATGGATGTGGTGCTCGGCAGTGCAGAGATGTTCGGCGTGCGCCTGCCGGAAAATTTCCGGCAGCCGTTTTTCTCGCAGAGCATTCAGGAGTTCTGGACACGCTGGCATATCACACTGGGCACCTGGTTTAAGGATTATATTTTCTATCCGCTCTCCATGTCAGGCCCGCTCAAAAAGCTGACCAGTGCGGCACGGCGCCGGCTGGGCGGGCATTTCGGCCCGCTGCTCACAGGCGCGGTAGCGCTGTTTGCGGTGTGGCTGTGCAACGGCCTGTGGCACGGGGCAGGCTGGCAGTATATCTTTTTCGGTATGTACCACTTTGCGCTCATCCTTTGCGCGAGCCTGGCCGCGCCGCTCACCCAGCGGGTGACGGGCGCGCTGCCCGGCGGGCGGGATGCTGCGCCCTACCGCATGCTGCGCATCGCGCGCACCGGCCTGCTGGTGTGTGTGGGCGAACTGTTTTTCCGCGCAGACGGCCTGCGTGCGGGCCTTGCCATGTTTCGCC